>JAHWJJ010000320.1 GCA_019348475.1 Gemmatimonadota bacterium
ATCTTGCGCAAGATGCGCGAGATTTCATTCGTCAGATACTATTCCCTATTCCCTATTCCCTATTCCCTATTCCCTATTCCCTGTTCCCTGTCCCTTCACCGGCCCATGTACCGCTCCACCAGGCGCACCACGTCGTTGCCGTTGGCCCACAGCATCAGCCCCACCACGATGATCAACCCCAGGTGCGACAGGCGGATGCGCGCCTCCAGCGAGAGCGGCCGCCCGCGCACCGCCTCGATCGCCAGGAACATCAGGTGCCCGCCGTCCAGGATGGGGATGGGAAGCAGGTTGAGCACGGCCAGGTTCACGGACAGAAAGGCCAGGAAGGAGAGGTACGTGAACGGCCCCTCTTCCGCGCTCTGCCCCGACGCCTCGCCGATGGCCAGCAGGCCGCCCAGGTTGCGCGGCGAGAGCGCGCCCGTGAACAGGTCGCGCAGCGTGGTCAGCAGCAGCTCCACCATTCGCACGGTCTGCTCCCACCCCACCCCCAGCGCCGCACCGAAGCCCAGGCGGCGGTAGGCGATCTGCGGCAGCTCCGACGCGCCGATCTTGCCCACCGTGGCCCCGCGCTCCTGCTCGGCGCGCGGCGTGAGCGTCACGGGGCGGCGCTCGCCGCCGCGCTCCACCACCAGCGCCAGCGGCTTGCCGGGGCTGGCCCGCACCCGCTCCACCACCTGCGGCCAGGTCGCCACCGCCACCCCGTCCACGCTCACGATGCGGTCGCCGGGGCGCAGGCCGGCGGCGGCGGCCGGGTAGTCGGGCTCGATGCGCCCCAGCACGGGGTCGGAGAGCGGCCGCAGCACGCCCAGCAGGGTGTCGCGGCTGGCGCCCGGCGGCGGCACCGTCAGCGTCACCGCCGGACGGTTCTCCAGCCCCAGGGCCACGGGGCCGGCGGGGGCGGCCTCCAGCGCGCGGATCATCTCGTCGTAGCTGGCGACGGGACGCCCCGCCACCGTGGTCACCCGCGCGCCCATTGGGATCTGCGCGACCTGCGCCGCCGACCCGCCCACTGTGGTGATGGGCGCCAGCCGCGTCTCCGCCACGTACGGCTCCCCCTGCGCCGCCGCCAGGACGATGTTGGCCAAAAGGGCAAAGAGCAGGTTCATGATCACCCCCGCCGAGATCACCCAGGCGCGCGCCCACAGCGGCTTGGCGTCGAAGGTGCGCGCGGGGTCCACCGGCGGCGCGGCCTCGCCCCCCTCCAGCGCCTCCATCCCCTCGTCGTCCTCCATCCCCGCCATCTTCACGTACCCGCCCAGCGGGATGGCGCTGATGACGAAGTCCGTCTCACCCCACTTGAAGCCGGCCACGCGGGGGCCCAGCCCCAGCGAAAAGCGCGGCGCGGCGATGTCCACCGACTTCGCGGCGAAAAAGTGCCCGAACTCGTGGATCAGGATCAGTACCGAAAGCGCGATCAGCGTCGCGAGAATGGTCAGCACGGGGCCAGCCGGGAAAGGGATTCGTGTGCGGCGCGCCGGGCCCACGCGTCCGCCTGGCGCACGTCGTCCAGCACGCGCACGGGGCCGCCGGGCCAGCGGTCCAGCGCGTAGGCGATCGCCCGGGCGATGCCGGCGAACCGGGCGCGGCCGGCCAGGAACTCGGAGACCGCCACCTCGTTGGCGGCGTTGAACACCGCGGGAGCCGTGCCGCCGGCGCGCCCCGCCTGCACGCCCAGTGCAAAGGCGGGAAAGCGGTCGCCGCGCACGGCCTCGAAGGTCAGCGCCCCCGCCGCCACCGGGTCGAAGCGGCGGCACTCGTACGGCAGCCGCTCCGGGTAGGTGAGCGCGTACAGGAGGGGGAGTTCCATGGTGGGAAACCCCATCTGCGCCAGCACCGACCCGTCCACCATCTCCACCATGGAGTGGATGATGGACTGCGGGTGCACCACGGCTTCGATGCGCTCGTATGGCACGCCGAACAGAAAGTGCGCCTCGATCACCTCCAGCGCCTTGTTGGCCAGCGTGGCGCTGTCGATGCTGATCTTGGAGCCCATCTCCCACGTGGGGTGCCGCAGCGCGTCCGCGGGGGTCACCGAGTCCAGCAGCTCCGGCGGCATCTCCCGAAACGGCCCGCCGGACGCCGTCAGCACCAGCCGCCGCACGTCCGCGGGGCGCGAGCCCGCCAGGCACTGCAGGATGGCGCTGTGCTCGCTGTCCACGGGGATCAGCTCTCCCCCGCCCCGCCGCGCCGCCTCCATCACCAGCGGTCCGCCGCACACCAGCGACTCCTTGTTCGCCAGCGCCACCCGCTTTCCGGCGTGCAGCGCGGCCAGGGTGGGCTCCAGCCCCGCCGCGCCCACCAGGGCGTTGACCACCACGTCCGCGTCCGGGTGCGTGGCCGCCTGCAGCAGCGCCTCGCGCCCGGCCATCCACCGCGTCCCGCCCTCGCTCCCCCGCGGCGCCTCCGCGTCGGAAACGACGGCGAGGGCGGGGCGGTGGCGCGCGGTCAGCGCCCGCAGCGCGTCCACGCTCCGGTTGGCCGTCAGCGCGACGGGGCGAAAGCGGTCGGGGTGCTGCTCCAGTACGGCGAGCGCGCTGGCGCCGATGGAGCCGGTGGCCCCCAGGATGGCGACGCCCTTCATCCGCCCCTCAGTACCCGACGACGAAGCGGAAGAAGGCATACCCCAGCGGCAGGGTGAACAGCAGCGAATCGAAGCGGTCCAGCGCGCCGCCGTGCCCCGGCAGCAGCGTCCCCGAGTCCTTTACCCCCACGTCGCGCTTCCATGCGGACTCCGCCAGGTCGCCCACCTGCGCCGCGATGGAGACGAGCAGGCCGAAGAGCGCGCCCTGCAGCAGCGTGGGCGCGTACCCGCCGAAGCGGTCCAGGAACAGCGCGTACGCCGCACCCATCGCCACGGTTCCCACCACGGCCCAAAGGGCGCCCTCCACCGTCTTTCCGGGGCTCACGCGGGGGATGAGCCTGGTCCGCCCCATCGCCCGCCCGCCGAAGTAGGCGAACGAGTCGCTGGCCCACGTCAGCAGCACGGGGGCCAGCAGGATGGCGGCGGCGTGCGCCGCATCCTGCACGCCGGGCAGGTGGCGCAGGTACAGCGCAAACCCCAGCAGCGCCGCGTACCCGGCGCCGAACACGGTGGTGGCGACGGAAAGGAGCGGCTCGCCCTGCACGCCGCGCGACCAGATGGCCACCGCGGGGGCGGCCAGGGCCAGGAGGATGAGAACGGCCGCGGGAAGGGGATTGTTCAGCCCGTCGGCCGGCGCGGCCCCGGCGGCCAGGACCAGGGCGGCGGCGCCCGCCATCCCCAGGGCGGCCAGGGGGCGCGGCGACTTGCGCGCGGCCATGGCGAACAGCTCGCGCGCGGTGAGCGCGGCCATCAGCGCCAGCAGCGCGGCCAGCACCCAGCCGCCGGCGTAGATGGCGCCCAGCGCCAGGATCATTCCGGGGACCGCGACCAGGACGCGGGTGCGCGTCTCCGATGCCGGCACCGTCAGCTCGCCAGGACGCGGCCGAAGCGCCGCTCGCGCCGCTGGTAGTCCAGGATGGCCCGGAACAGGTGCTCGCGGCCAAAGTCAGGCCACAGCACGTCGGAGACGTACATCTCGGTGTAGGCCAGCTGCCAGAGCATGAAGTTGCTGATGCGCAGCTCGCCCGAGGTGCGGATGAGCAGGTCGGGGTCGGGGTCGCCCGCAAAGTACATCTGCCCCGCGAACAGCTCCTCGTCGATCTCCCCCGGCATCAGCGTGCCCTCGCGCACCCACTCGGCCAGGCGGCGGGCGGCGTTCACGATCTCGTCGCGCGCGCCGTAGCTGATGGCCAGGTTCAGGCGCAGGCGGTCGCAGCCGCGGGTGTGGTCCACGATGGACTGGATGGCGGCGCGGGTGCGCGGCCCCAGGCGGTGCAGGTCGCCCACGGCGCGCACCTCCACCCCCTTTTCCTTGAGCTCGCGCCGCTCCTTGCGCACGTACAGCTCCAGCAGCGCCATCAGGGCGGACACCTCCCCCTGGGGGCGGTGCCAATTCTCGCTGCTGAAGGCGAACAGCGTGAGCACCTCCACCCCCGCGTCGCCCGCGGCCTCCACGGCGGCGCGGACGGCGGTCATCCCGGCGCGGTGGCCGTACTCGCGCGGGCGGCCGCGCTCGCGGGCCCACCGGCCGTTGCCATCCATGATGATGGCCACGTGCCGCGGGACCGTCCCGTTCAGCCGGATCTGCTGGAGGAGCTGCTCGCAAGACATTCGGGTAAGATGGCCGCGCGTCCGCGGTTTGTCAAAGCAAGTGGTTTACGGGCACCATGAAGAGCAGCGGCAGGAGAGAATGCGGATGTGCGACGTTCTCAATGTCTGCGCATGGCTCACGATTCCCCGCGGAGCGCCCGGAGCAGCCGCTCGCCCTCGGGCCAGCGGCCGAAGCCGGCGGCGGTGTTGACGTGGCCCGCGGCCCCGATGGGCACCAGCTCGCTCCCCCAGCACCGGGCGAAGTGCGCGGCACGGTCCATCGCCAGGTACTCGTCGTCGCTGCTGGCGACCAGCACGCTCCGGAACGGAAGCGGCCGGAGCGGAACGGGGGCGAACCCGCGGATCGCCCCGGGCGCGTCCGGGCGCTCCACGTCCGCGGGGGCCACCAGCAGCGCGCCCGCAATGGCACGCGTGGAGTTCGCCGCCCAGTGCGCGACGGCGATGCACCCCAGGCTGTGCGCGGCGAGCACGACGGACGCGGGCTCCGCCGCGATGGCCGCGTCCAGCGCCCGGATCCAGTCGTCCAGCCGCGGCGCATCCCAATCCCGCTGCTCCACCCGGCGAACCCGGCGCGGCTCCGCGCGCTCCCACAGCGTCTGCCAGTGCCCGGGCCCGGAGCCGGTCCAGCCGGGGACGGTCAGCACCAGCGGGAGGGCGGCCGTCATCCGCGCCGTCCCACGAACGCGCCAACCGCACCGAAAACGGCACCGATCATGATCACCCACACCACCACGATGCCGATGGCCAGCGGACCCGCCCCGGTCGCCGGGTGCGGCGGCCCCAGCAGCGCCGACAGCAGCCACCCCAGCGTAGCATCCACCGAACCGGCGAACGCGCCGGCGGCCACCCCGGCGCGCAGGCGCTTGCGGGCGCGGGCGCCAAAGTATCCGGCTGCGGTATAGATCAGCGACGATCCGGCCAGTACCCCGGGCGACGCGTAGTCGAAGCCGAAATGGAGGGATGCAAGCGAGAGGACGCCGTCGTACAGCAGGACGGCGGCGGCGCTCACCAGCAGGACACGCGCGTACGGCGTCATACCTCGCCCGATGGTGTGAGGCGAGAGCCCCCGCCACGCCAGTTCACACTACTCCCAGCGGGCGGTGCGGCACCGGCGGCAGCTCCACGCGGATGGCGTCGCCGGGGCGCACCTCGCCGCCGGTGACGACCACGCCCATGATGCCGGCCTTGCGGACCAGGGCGCCGCCGGCGTCGCGGCCCAGGCACGCGGCCATCAGCCCGGGCTGAAAGCGGTCCAGCTGCACGCACGGGTTCCGCAGCCCGGTGAGCTGGACGACCGCCGCATCCCCGACGTGCAGGCGCGTAGCGGCGGGGAGCGCGAGCAGCTCCAGTCCGCGCGTGGTCAGGTTCTCGCCCATTACCCCGGCGCAAACGTCGAACCCGGCGGCGCGCAACTCGTCGTGCAGCTCGGCGTGGATCAGGTGCACCTGGCGCAGGTTGGGCTGCGTG
>JAHWJJ010000321.1 GCA_019348475.1 Gemmatimonadota bacterium
GCAGCCGCCTGGAGGTGCGCGGCGAGCGGATCGGGCGCGTCGTGGCCGGCCGCTTCGAGCCGATCCCGGCCGACGAGGAGGTGATCTACGGCGACACCCTCTTCATCCCGCCGCTGGGGACCGCCAACCGCCGCGTGGAGGGGGAGCTGGGTGCATTCAAGCTGGCGCTGGGCGACGGCTACATGATCCACGGCACCCCGCACCAGGACTCCATCGGCCAGGCCGCCACGCACGGCTGCATCCGGATGAAGGACGCGGACATCAGTTATATTGACTGGACGGTGCCGGTGGGGACGGCGGTGTATATTTACTGAAGTGCTAAGTGCTAAGTGCGAAGTGCTAAGTGCTAAGTGCTAAGTTAGGGAACGGGGAACTGGGAACGGAGGGGACAGGGGACAGGGACGGCACCGAAGCCTTTTCCTTTTGTCATCCTGAGCGACGCGCCTCTCCGTCCTCTCCACGGTGCGAGACTTTGGCGCGCGAGCGAAGGATCTACTGCGCGTTTCGGGGGGCCGGCGGGTCAACCCGGGCCCTTGCCGCGCTGGCTAGATCCTTCGGTCGCCGCTAAAATTCGGGTGGGTCACCCGTCGTCGGGCGGGCGGCTCCCTCAGGATGACAAAAGCCCGCGGTTCGTGTCTCAGCACTGAGGACTTAGGACTTCCTCTCCTCCCACGCCACACCCCGCCACCATCCCGAATGCCGCTGATCTCCGTGCAGGACCTTACACACCGCTACCCCGGCGGCGTGACGGCGCTCGATGGGCTGTCGCTGGAGCTGGAGCCCGGGATCATCGGGTTCGTGGGCGCCAACGGGGCCGGAAAGAGCACCTTTATCAAGATCCTGCTGGGATTGCTTACGCCCACGCGGGGCACCGTGCGCGTGCTGGAGCGCGACGCGATCGCCGAGAGTCTGGCCGTGCGCCAGCTCGTGGGGTCCATGCCGGAGCACGACTGCCTTCCGCCCCAGCTCACGGCCACCGACCTGGTGTCGCACATGGGGCGGCTGGCGGGGCTGCCGCGCGCCGCCGCCCGCGAGCGGACGGCGGAGATGCTGCGCCACGTGGGGCTGTACGAGGAGCGCTACCGCGCCATCGGCGGCTACAGCACGGGGATGAAGCAGCGGGTAAAGCTGGCCCAGTCGCTGGTGCACGACCCCAGGCTGCTGCTGCTGGACGAGCCCACCAACGGGCTGGACCCCGCGGGCCGCGAAGAGATGCTGGAGCTGGTGCGCCGCACCGGCCAGGAGTTCGGCATCGCGGTGATGGTGTGCAGCCACCTGCTGGGCGAGATCGAGCGCGTGAGCGACTTTCTGGTGGCCATCGACGGCGGGCGGCTGAAGAGCGCGGCGCCGCTGGGCAGCTTTACCGGCGAGCAGGCGCTGCTGGCGGTGGAGGTGGACGAGGGGAGCGGCGCGCTGGTGGCGCGGCTGGCGGCGGCGGGGCTGGACGCGGTGGAGGACGGGGACCTGGTGGTGGTGCCGCTGCTGGACGAGCGGCCATACGACCTGGTGCGCGACGCCGCGGCCGACCTGGGGCTGGCGCTGGTGCGCATGGAGCGGCGCCGCCACACCCTGCAGGAGCTTTTCCGCGCCCCCGCGGGCGCCCACACCACGGAGGGAGCGCATGGCACACGCGCTTGACGCCGCCACCGGCGCCATCTACGACATCGGCTACCGCAACTACGAGGGGTCGCGGCTGGGCCGCGGCTACGCCTTCCGCACCCTGTACGTGCACTCGCTGCGCAGCGTGTTCGGGCTGGGGCGCGGCGGGCGCGCCCTCATCATCCCCTGGGCGCTCTTTGCCGCGATGGCCTTTCCCGCCGTCGTCACCGTGGCGGTGGCGGGGATCAGCGGCGGAATGATCAAGAACAGCATCGACTACCACGAGATCTACGTGTGGGACTCGATGATGCTGGCGCTGTTCTGCGCGGCCCAGGCGCCGGAGCTGGTGAGCAGGGACCACTACAACCGGGTGCTGCCGCTGTACTTCAGCCGGGCGCTGCGCAAGGCGGACTACGCGGCCGCCAAGCTGCTGGCCATGTGGACGGCGGTGTTCCTGGTGATCATGACGCCGCTGCTGGTGATCCTGGTGGGGCGGCTGGGGCTGCCCTCGGACTTCGCCGCGGCGTTCCGGGAAGAGTCCCGGCACTTCACGGCTATCCTGGGCACCCCGGCGGTGTGCGCGCTGGTGTTCGGAACGCTGGCGGTGGCGCTGGCGTCGTACGTGCCGCGGCGGGGGATCGCCAGCGCGGCGGTGCTGGGGACGTTTCTGCTCACCGCGCCGCTGGTCGCCATCCTGATGGAGACGCTCGAAGCCCGGTGGAGCGTGCTGCTGAACCCGATCCTGGTGGGCAACGGCGCCATCTGGGAGCTGTTCGACGAGCGCCACGAGCGCGGCAGCATCCTGCGCCAGGCGGAGCTGCCGGCGGAGGCGTACTTCGGCGCGGTGGCGGCGTACGCCGTCGTCTTCACCATCCTCCTGCTGAACCGCTACCGGAGGATCAGCGCATGAGCGTAGAGACCCTGAACCCGCCCGCCCCGGCCGCGACGCCGGCGCAGGGACCCGCGCGGGGCGCCGCGGTGGAGCTGCGCAACGTGTCGCACTGGTACGGGAACGTGGTGGCGGTGAACGACGTCTCCTTCTCGCTGGGCCCGGGAATCACCGGGCTGCTGGGGCCCAACGGCGCGGGAAAGAGCACGCTGCTGCACATGCTGGCCGGCTTTCTGGCCCCCTCCGCGGGCGAGGTGCTGGTGGACGGGCGCCCCGCGTGGAAGAACCCGCAGATGTACCGCTCGCTGGGGCTGGTGCCGGAGCGGGAGGCGGTCTACCCGTACCTGACCGGCTACGAGTTCGCGCTGATGAACGCGCGGCTGCACGGGCTGCCCGACCCGGAAGGGGCGGCGGAGCGGGCCATCGACGTGGTGGACCTGCGCGCGGCGATGCACCGCCGCATCGGGGGATACAGCAAGGGGATGCGGCAGCGGGCCAAGATCGCGGGGGCGCTGGTGCACGAGCCGCGCATTCTGCTGCTGGACGAGCCGTTCAACGGCATGGATCCCGGGCAGCGGATGCACATGATGGAGTTGCTGCGGGGGCTGGCGGAGCAGGGAAAGACGATCCTGATCTCGTCCCACATCCTGGAAGAGCTGCACCACCTGGCCAACAACGTCCTGGTGGTGGTGGCGGGCCGGCTGGCGGCGTCGGGGCACTTTCGCGAGATCCGGCGGCTGATGACGGACCGGCCGCACACCTTTACCCTGCGCTCCAGCGACGACCGGCGGCTGGCCGCGGCGCTGATGGCCCACGGCTCGGTGCAGGGGGTGGAGCTGGGGGCGGCGGGGATCACCGTGCGCACGGCGGAGCGCGGCGGGTTCGCCGCCTACCTGCCGCGGGCGGCGCGCGAGGCGGGAATCACGCTGCTGGAGGTGCGGCCCACGGACGAATCGCTGGAAAGCGTGTTCTCTTACCTGGTAAAGCGATGAGACACTCGGTAGAACTGACCCTGGGGCGTCTGGCGGTCCGCCAGTTCCTGGGGAGCCGCCGCTCGCTGTGGGCGCTGGTGCTCGCCGCCATCCCCGTCCTGCTGGCGCTGCTGCTGCAGGCCGAAGCGGGGGGCGACCCGCGGGAGGCGCTGGACGACATCGCCGGACTGTACCAGGTGCTGATCGTGGCCGTGCTGCTGCCCATCGTGGCGCTGGTGGTGGGGACCAGCGTGTTCGGCGCCGAGGTGGACGACGGCACCATCACCTACGTGCTGGGCAAGCCGGTGCCGCGCTGGCGCATCGTGCTCACGCGCATCGTGGCCGCGGGGCTTGTGACGGCGGCGGTGCTGGTGCCCTCCACCCTGGCGACGGCGGTCATCGGGGTGCGGGGGGTGGATGCGCCCGGCCTGGCGCTGGGGTTCACGGCCGCGGTGGCCGTGGGGAGTTTTCTGTACTGCGCGCTGTTCGTGGCCCTCAGCCTGAGCACCCGGCGCGCGCTGGTGGCGGGGCTGGTCTACGTCGTCGTGTGGGAGGGGCTGCTGAGCAACACCTTCGGCGGCAGCCGCGCCCTCAGCATCCGCCAGTACACGCTTTCCATCGCCGACGCGCTGGTGGAGGCGAAGATGAACACGCTGTCGCGGCTGGACGTGGACACGGCGCTGGTGATGGCCGCGGTGGTCGCCATCCTCGCGACCGTGCACGCCATCCGCCGTCTGCGGGTCTTCGAAATCGGTGAGGCGGCGTAGCGGGCTCCATGGAGTGATTGGGCGATGGAGTGATGGAGTGATGGCCCCGTCCGGCCGGCTTTACGGGGGCCGGACGGGGCTTCTGCTTTTCGCGTGCCCTGGACGGTAGGCCGGCGGACGTCTGGTTTCGGCGGCGAGATCGCCTCGAACCGCTGGGTGCGTGCGGCGCGACGGGCATCCTGCCGGGCGCGGAGCGCCCCCCATCCCCAACCCTTCCTCCACAAACTGCGTGGGGGAAGGGAGTTCTTTCCGTCGCGTCGGCGGGATCGTGCATCAACGAGGTCCGCCACTGCTCCTGAGCCGCTGGGTTCGTGCAGCGCGGCGGGCATCCTGCCGCGCGCGGAGCGCCCCCCATCCGCAACCCTTCCCCCACAAACTGCGTGGGGGAAGGGAGTTCTTTCCGTCGCGTCGGCGGGATCGTGCATCAACGAGGTCCGCCACTGCTCCGGAGCCACTGCGTTCGTGCAGCGCGGCGGGCATCCTGCCGCGCGCGGAGCGCCCCCCATCCCCAGCCCTTCACCCACAAACCGCGTGGGGGAAGGGAGTCGGTTCCGTCGTGGTGGCAGGATCGTGCATCAATGGACGTCCAACACCGCTCCGGAGCCCGCTCGCCACCGTCTCCTGAACGATGCGTATGGGTCATCTGCCCCATGCCGCCCTCCGACCGCTTCCGCATCTTGTTGCGTAGCGCAGTCGGGCTTTCGTTAGACCCGGCGAGCGGGATTGTGCAGCAGGATCGCCATCTTCCACGCGCAACAGGTGTTTTCGATACGTTCAGTATTGACTGAACGGGTTGAACGTTCTATCCTTGGCGCAGCTACGCCGGAGGACGCGAGCCCCCTCCGCGGCACAACGTTTCACCCGAGACACACGATGGACGAGACGGTGCAGCAGCTGGTGGAGCGGATGGCGCTCATCTGCGAAAAGGAGGGGATGCCCCGCATCGGCGGCCGCATCTTCGGCTACCTGCTGGCGACGGACCAGACCTTTTCACTGGAAGACCTGGCGGAGCAGCTGCAGGCCAGCAAGGCGTCGGTCAGCACCAACGCACGGATGCTGGAGCAGTTCGGGATGATCCGCCGCGTGAGCGTGCTGGGCGACCGGCGCGACTTCTACCGGGTGCAGGACGACCCGTGGGAGCAGATGCTGCGCGTGGCGCAGGGCCGCTGGCGCGAGATGGTGAACGTGTTCAACGAGGCCGCCGAGCGCCTTCCCGAGCCCGCCGGCCGCGCCCGGATGGACGACGCCGCGCGCTTTCACACCCTGCTGATCCGCGAATGCGACGCGCTGATCGACCGCTGGCACGCGTTGCGGCGGCAGGAACAGGCGGACGCCGGGGCAGAGGTGCCGCTGCGCCGCGCGGCGGGCGCCTGAGGGCGGAGGGGCCCGCCGCGGCGGGCAGCTGCGTAGAGACGTTCGCGGGGGCGGC
>JAHWJJ010000322.1 GCA_019348475.1 Gemmatimonadota bacterium
GCGCCCGCGGGTGGTGGGCGCGGCGGAGCGGTCGCTGGCGTCGGAGGTGGTGGATACGCTTCCCGAGCGGTACCGGCAGATGCTGGGGCGGCGCTTCGACGGCGGCGTGGACCTGTCCGGCGGCCAGTGGCAGAAGGTGGCGCTGGGCCGCGCGTACATGCGCGACGCGCAGCTGCTGATCCTGGACGAGCCCACGGCCGCGCTGGACGCGCGCGCGGAGTACGGCGTCTTTCGCCGTTTCGCGGAGCTGACGGAGGGAAAGATGGCCGTGCTGATCTCGCACCGCTTCTCAACCGTGCGCATGGCGGACCGCATCCTGGTGCTGGAGCACGGCCGCGTGCTGGAGGAGGGGACGCACGACCAGCTGCTCGCCCTCTCCGGCCGGTACGCGGAGCTGTTCAACCTGCAGGCGGCGGGCTACCGGTAGGAGGGGGCTTGTGTTCGGGACCCGGGGTGCTATACTTCGTCGGTGACTTTGAAGTAAGTCGAGTGACTTACATTAAAGTCGGGTGACTTTGAATGAAGCCACCCACCTCCGGACCTGCCGATCCATGGGATTCTTTTTCACGCCGCTGGACCTGATCCTGTCGTCCGGGAGCAAGTTGCGGCTGTTGCGCGTCCTGCACGGCACCCGCTCCCCCGTCTCCGGGCGCGAGGCGGCGGCGGCGGCGGGGGTGGCGGTGCAGCCGGCGCAGCGCGCGCTGGCCGACCTGGTGGCGGTGGGCGTGGTGAACCGCCACGAGACCCGCAGTCAGCACCTGTACACGCTCAACCGCGAGAACGTCCTGGTGCAGGGCGCGCTGGGGCAGCTGTTCCAGGCAGAGGCTGCGCGCGTGGAGGAGGTGTTCCGGGACCTGGCCCGCGCCGTGGGCGGAAACACGGGGAGGGCGGTGGAAGGGCTGTACCTGTTCGGCAGCGCGGCGCGCGGCAAGGACCGGGTGGGGAGCGACTTCGACGTGGTCGCCGTGGTGTCCGCCCCCTCCGATGTGGACGCCGTTCACGAAACTCTGGCGCAATCCGCGGACCAACTGTACACTCGGTACGGGCTGCGTCTCTCCGTCCTGGTGCTCGACCTGGGGAAGCTCAGGGAGATGCGCGGGGACGGCGACGCGCTGGTCGCGGAACTCCTCCGCGACAATCGGCGGATCACCGGAAAGCGGCTGGAGGCGCTCCTTCATGGTCACACGGGGAAGCAGAAAGGAAGTTGACCGCGCGCAGGCGGACAAGTACCGGCGGGTGGGCGCGGCCCTGCTGGAAAGCGCGCAGGCGCTGGCGGAGCTCGCCACGGATTCGGACGGCTACGGCAACGCCATCGCCGTGGTGGCCGTCCACGCCTGCATCGCCTACAACGACGCGCTCTCCATCGCCTGGAAGGGCGTCAAGTCCACGGAGGGCGACCACACCCGCGCGCCGGATACGCTGCTGTTCGCGCTGAGCCACCAGGCGCCGCCGGAGCGGGTGCGGCAGCTGAAGATGGTGGTCGCCAAGAAGGACCAGGTCTCGTACCAGGGCGCCTACTACCGCGTCTCCGACGCCGCGCGGCTGCTGGGCGAGGCGGCGGGGTTCTGTGCCTGGGCCGAGGAAACCTACGAGCGCCGCCCTCCCCTGGCGGCGTGATGAAACCTTGGTGAGGGGGGCGGCGTAGCAGGGGCGGCGAACTCACCGAATCCGGAGACATCCCCCCATGCTGATTGCCGTCGCCCTGGCCGCTCTGCCGCATCGCAAGACCACCGTCGCAGGGCTGACCGTGCTGATATTCGCCGCCGGGTGCGGCCCAGGCCGGAAGCCCCCCGCGTCCGTCTCCGCGCCCGCTCCGGCGCCGGTGGAGGTCCCGCAGCCCGCGCAGCCCTCCCCCGCCGCGCAGCCGCTCGATACCACCGCCGCCTTCGTGGACCCCGGCGCCGCCGCCCTGCTGCGCGGCGCCCGCGAGCGCCGCGCGCGGGTGGAGCGCACCATCGACCTGTACCGCGTGACGGCCCGCCAGCGCATGCACGTGGGGGTGGAGGCGCTCACCCGCGACCGCACCCTCTACGGCGGCGAGCTCGCCGCCCGCATCGAGTGGCGCCGCGGCGAGACGGGGAACGTCCGCGTGCTGGGCGCCCGGGAGGTAAGCCCCACCACCGAGCGCGGCGTGCAGCTTCCCAGGGGGATCGGCGGCGACGCGGTGGAGCTGGCGTTCGATCCCGACGAGCTGCAGCTGAGCCTGTTCCAGTTCGGCGCCGGCGGCACGGACGAGGAGGAGCGTGAGGAGAAGGCGGTGGAACGGAAGGGCGACACCACCAGCGTGAGCATCAGCGTCGCGCCCATCGACCCGCTGGCGCCCGGCAGCGAGGCGCACTACCGCTACCGCTCCGGCGACACCACCACGGTGCGGCTGCCGGACGGCGCGCAGCTGCGGCTGATCCGGCTGGAGATCATCCCCCGCAGGCGCGAGTTCCGGCTGGTGCGCGGGTCGCTGTGGATCGACTCGCAGACGTACGGGGTCGCCCGAAGCGTGCTGACCACGGCGCGGCCGTTCGACCTGCGGCGCGACGTGGACGACGACATCCCGCGCGTGGTAAACACCTTTGGCGCCATCCGCGCGACGGTGCGCTACATCACGGTGGAGTACGCGCTGGTGCAGGGGCGGTGGTGGCTGCCGCGGCTGATCGCGATGGACGCCGTGGCCAGCGTCGGCGTGCTGGCCGGGGTGCCCGCGCGCTTCGAGCGCAGCTACTCGGACTACGAGGTGCAGGCGTCCGCCGCGCCGCAGCAGGCGCCGGTGTCGGTGCTGGCCCAGCGCGACACGGCGGCGGCGCGCATGTGCAAGCGCGTGGCCGAGGCGGCGGGCGAGGTGTGCCATTGCGAATCCAACCGGTGCCGCCGCTGGCGCGTGGAGGTGCCGTCGGACACGGCGGCGCTCCTGGCCAGCCCGGAGCTGCCGCCGCCGCTGGCCAGCGAGGGCTCGCGCCTGCTCACCGGCGAGGAGGTGGAGTCGCTGGCGCGCGTGCTCACTCCGTCGCTGCGGCGGCTGGGCGACTTTCGCCCGGAGCTGACGACGCAGATCGCCGGGCTGCGGATGCTGCGCTACAACCGGGTGGAGGGGCTGTCCATCGGCGCGCGGGCGGACGTGGCGTGGGGCCCGCTGGCGATGGACGCGGAGGCGCGCATCGGACTGGCGGACCGCGAGCCCGGGGTGGAGATCGGGATCGCGCGCGAGTCCATGGCGCGGCGGACGCGCCTGGCCGGCTACCGCCGCCTGGCCGCGTTCGATCCCTCCGCGCGCGCATTCGGCGTGGGCGCGTCGCTGAACGCGCTGCTGCTGGGGCGCGACGAGGCGGAGTACTTCCGGGCCACCGGCGCGGAGCTCACCAGCCAGCCGGTGACGGGCGGCCGCTGGTCGTACGCGTGGCGCCTGTTCGGCGAGCACCAGCACGCGGTGAGCCGCAACACGCAGTTCAGCCTGGCGCGCGCGTGGGAGGCGGAGCCGTTCCGCGAGGTGCGTGCGGCGGACGACGCGGACCAGGCGGGGCTGGGACTCACCCTTTCGCGCACCTTCGGCGGCGACCGCGCGCCGGCGCGCTTCACCGTGGGGACGGGGGTGGAGGGGCAGACGGGGACGTTCCGCTTCGGCCGGGGCCAGGCGTTCGCCCGGCTGGGCGTGCCCTCCGCAGGCCCGTTCGCGATCGCGCTGGAGGGGGCGGCGGGGACCACGGCGGGCGAGGTCCCGGTGCAGGGGATGTGGTACCTGGGCGGGCCCTCCACCGTGCGCGGCTATCCGGGCGCGCTGCTGGGCGACGAGGCGTTCTGGCGCGCGCGGGCCGAGGTGGCCCGGGCCACCCCGGCGGCGCGGCTGGTGCTGTTCAGCGACGCGGGGTGGGTGGGCCCGCGCGACGCGTGGCAGCTGGATCCGCCGCTGCTGTCCGCCGGGATCGGCGCCAGCTTTCTGGACGGGCTGGTGCGCCTGGACCTTGCCCGCGCGCTGCGCGCACCCACCGGGTGGCGCGTGGACCTGTACCTGGACGCGGCGCTGTGAAGTGCGTGAGTGCGTGAGTGCGTGAGTGCGCGACGCCGCACGTGAAAAGGGGAGCCCTCGCGGGCTCCCCTTTTCGCGTTCCGGTACGCTTGCCAGTCACCAGCAGTTCTGCTCGGTCTCCGCCGGGCAGATGTAGCAGAACGTGGCCGGCGTGGGGTCGTTGGGGTCGGTGATGGGGCTGATCACCTCCTCGTTGGTCTGGAACGACGTGACCACCAGGTCTTCGGAATTCAGCTTCACGGGATGCTCCACGTGGCGTGATGAGGGATCGTGGGACGGACGGGCCGCGCGCGTCAGGGCGCCGGGCAGTAGTCCGCCGTCTCGGGGCAGATGCGGCAGAACGTCGCCGGCGTGGGATCGTTCGGGCTGGTGGTCGCGTCTTCCTCCGCGGGCCCGATATCGAACGACATCACGTCCAGGTCATCGGGGTTCAGCTTCATGGCGCTGCTCCTGAGTTGGGGAGAGGGGATGGGGATCGGCCTTCAAAGATGCACAAATCATCGTAAAACGCAAGGCATCCACCGTGCTCTTTGCTGATTGCGCGCGCCCGATCACGGCTGCACTGAAGAATCTGGCGAATCCTGAAAGAACCTGTTCTCACACCGGGGGCACGGAGACACGGAGGATCAAGCTCTCCGTGCCCCTCCGTGCCTCCATGTGAGTCAATCCTTTTCCGTTTACCCGGCCGCGTAAACGTCCGGCCCCGCCGCCTGGAGAAGGCAGCGGGGCCGGACGCCCGTCATCCACCGAAAGCGAATCAGGCCGCGTCGGCTCGCTCGCTCAGGACGGTGACCTCGTTGTCGGCGACCTGCAGAAAGCCGCCGGCCACGTTGTACCGCAGCTCCTTGCCGCCGGTGGTGATGCGCAGGCTCCCCTCGCCCAGCAGCGCCATGAGCGGCGCGTGGCCGCGCAGAATGCCCAGGCTGCCGTTGTACGCGGGGGCAACGACGCTGTCGGCCGTGCCCTCGTACACCGTGCGCTCCGGCGAGAGCACCGTGACGTGCAGCGTCCCGCCGGTTTCCGCGCCCGCCGCCGGGGCCGCCATCAGCCGCCCGCCTCGAGCTTGCGGGCCTTCTCCTCGACGCCCTCGATGCCGCCCACCATGTAGAACGCCTGCTCGGGCAGGTGGTCGAACTCGCCGGCCACCACGCGCTCGAAGCTCTCGATGGTGTCGGACAGCTTCACGTACTCGCCCTTGGTGCCCGTGAACTGCTCGGCCACGTGGAAGGGCTGCGACAGGAAGCGCTGGATGCGGCGGGCGCGGCCCACCGTCACCTTGTCCTCTTCCGACAGCTCGTCCATGCCCAGAATGGCGATGATCTCCTGCAGTTCCTTGTACCGCTGCAGGATGCGCTGCACCGCCGTGGCCACGTTGTAGTGGCGCTCGCCGATGAACTGCGGGTCCACGATGCGCGACGTGGAGTCCAGCGGGTCCACCGCGGGGTAGATGCCGATCTCGGTGAGCGCGCGGCTGAGCACCGTGGTGGCGTCCAGGTGCGCGAAGGCCGTGGCCGGCGCCGGGTCGGTAAGGTCGTCCGCGGGCACGTAGATGGCCTGCACCGAGGTGATGGACCCCTCGCGCGTGGAGGTGATGCGCTCCTGCAGCCCGCCCATCTCGGTGGCCAGCGT
>JAHWJJ010000031.1 GCA_019348475.1 Gemmatimonadota bacterium
CGCGGGCTTTGCGCGCGCAGGGGCGGGAGCCGCGTACGCGCGCGGCGGCCAGCCGGGGATCTCCACGTACGCAACCTGCTCCGCGCGACGGGCGGGCGGCGGCTGGCGATCCGGGGCGCGCGGGGCGACGGCGATATCAGCGCCAGCATCGCGTGCGCGGCCGCGGACATGCCCACGGCCGCGTACGTCCGGCGCGAATCGCGGGTCCGCGGAATGGATCGGCTGAGCGGAGGGCGCACGGAGGCCGCGGTTGGGCTGACGGGAGCGGGCGGGCGAAGTGCGTGCTACTCGCGCGCGACCTCTCCTGTTCCTGCGTCACCCACCGGCTCGAGAACCCCTGCAAGCGACGCAACACGGGGGCGGTAGAGATCCGAGCCGGCAACGCGCCTGGAACGTCATCATCATGCCGTGTCAACGTCTCAGGCCGCCCGGCCGCGAACGCGTCCGGCACAGACGGAGCTGCGGCGCCCGCGCGGGCCACGCTGGCCCAGCTCGCGGTCTCCCTCGTGGGCAACCCGGCCCGTCAGCGATAATCCCAGTGCACGACGGCGAAGGAGGCCAGCGTGATGCGGGTGTCGCCAAAGAGCAGCGCGGTGTGGAGCCACTCTGCCTGCGCGGCTCCCAGTTCCGCCTTGGCCGTCGGCGCGCCGCGCCGGGTCTGCAGAAACGCGAAGTCGTCGCCGCGCCAGGCGAACACGTCCCAGCACCCGGCATAGCGCTTGTTGGCCCGCCGCGCGACCCCGGCGAGCACCACCCGCGGATCCTCTTCTTCGATCACGCGGTTGCGCTGCTCGGCGCGGGGCACGTCGTCCCAGCGGGTGAGGTACTTCCACACCTCGCCCTTTGCGCTGTACGTGTTCACCCACCGGCCGCTCCACCCGTCGCGCTCCAGCAGCCGCAGCACCGCGAGCGCGGCGAACAGGTGTTCGCCCTCCAGCTCCACCATCCCCGCTGCCTTCTTGCCGAAGTCGTCGGCGAACGGAGCGCCCTCCCAGCGGGGAAGGCGCAGGTACACGCCGGCCACGTCGCCGATCATCCGGCCGCTGGGCATGTGGATGGGAACCTTGAGCGGCACCCGGTAGTCGCTGCGCTCCGCGTACGGCAGCAGTGCCTGCATCCAGGCGGGGGATTGGGCCTCTGACATGACCTGGGGTCCAGGGGTACGGGAATGGTGGGGGCGGCCGCGAACGACGCAATCTGCCCGCCCGGGGCAAGCAGCGGAAGGCGTGCAACGATGAGTCAGCACATCCGCCTGGACGCTGCCGCCGTCGCGGGCGTGGACGGATGCGCCGGGGCGGTGGTGCACCGGGTCGATGACGCGGATGAACGCGGCGCTTGCCTCTGGCGCAAACGAGGCACCAGCCGCGGCCGGACCTACGACGGCTGCCGCCCCCGATATTCCTCACGCTGTGAGCCGCGCACCACCTCGACCGCGCGGCGAAAACGCCGGTCCAAACCCGTCATCCTTTCGGCACCGCAGCGCCGCCGCCGCGCTGTCGACCACCACGTTCTGCGCCCGCACGCGGTGCACCACGTGTCGAATAGCGCGGCTGCGGAGGGCCTGGCGCGGGGTGATCCAGGGCGCGCACGGCGGCGAGATACCGTGGAGGCATGAGCAGCCGCTGGATGATCGAGCGCAATCCGGCGCGGACCAGGACAGGGTAGAAGCGAAGCAGAGGCCGCAGCCACGCGGCAGGCTTCAGTCGCAGGAGGCCTCGCACGTGCCCAGGCGTCAGGATCGACTGGAGCCGCAGCAGGAGGTGATACCGCCAGGGGCCGAGGTGCTTGCGATACTGCGCGTACAGCGCCTCGGTGCCCTCGCCATGCACCAGGTCGCGGCGCAGGTGAAGCTCGCGATCCGCTCCCCAATCGGCGTACGTCCGCGGGAGGCCGGGGACGCCCAGGCCGGTGCCCACCCGGTAGAACACGTCGTAGAGCTCGCGCTGCTCATCCGCGGTAAGCGGCCGCGCGAGCGTCTCGTGCGCTCGTTCGGAGTAGTCGATGAGCATGTAGAGCACGTCGCGGTGCGCCCAGTCGGGGATCTGCCGGCCCCGCTCGCGCTCGACCGCGTGGTGGACCGCCCGGATTCGCGCCAGCGTGCGCGCGGCGGTCGCTGCGTCGGCGAAGACGATCCCCTGCGCGTAGCCAGCCGTGGAGAAGAGCCGGCCGATGGGGTCGGCGGGCAGCTTGCCCGTAAAGAACAGCCAGTCGACGGCACGGTTGAGCGCGAACTCGGCGGCGGAGCCGGCGAAGACCAGGAGCACCATGTCTGCATCTCCCCAGATCCTCCGTACGATGGAACCTCGATCGACGAAATCAGCCACGGCACCCCCGCTTTCAGGCATCTCGCATATACGCGGAGCACTTTACGCAACAAAGCATCTGCGCACAAGTGTCTCTCGAGTGCCTCCGTGCCCTCCGCTCCCGTCCTCAGACGGGAGCCGTCGCGAGCACGTCCCTCTCGACACGCGCCAACGCGTGCAGGCGAATCACCTGGTCGATATGGATATCCGGATCCGACGATTTTTGTTGACCATTGCAGCGCGCCGCACTATGTTCGTGGACACCGCCTGCGGCCATTCGCGCGTTCCGTGCGATACCGCGCGTTCACCCCCCACTGAGCATGAGGCACAACATGAGGCACAAGCTGAGCATCGAAACGCTCGAGGTGCAGTCGTTCCACACGGCGCCGGACACCGACGAGCAGGGCACTGCTCGGGAGTTCTGTCCCACCTTCTGCTTTACCCAGTGCCACACCGAATGCACCTGCCCGGCGACGCCCTGAGCCTTCGGGCGGGGCTGGCACAGGCCGGACACGCGCGACCCTCCCCCGGACATCGGGCGGAGGGTCGCCGCGCTTTGGAGGGTTTCCGCCGCCACGACGGCTGCTGCAGGTAGCTCCCGGTCACGCCGCGAGCCGGTGCACCCCCCCGACCGCGCCGCGCTCGCAGACCGTCACGTACACCAGATCGGCGTTTGGGTCGCGCACCTCCCACAGCGGCGCTGCGAGCGCCTGTCGACGATGTACGCGGGCTGCGCGGCGGGTGCGGGTGCTGCAGCGCATCTGGTCTGCGACGTGCAGGCGGCCCGTGCGCCCGGCTCCTTCGCGGTGAGGAGCCGATTTCGTCCCGCCCCCCAGCGCTCGCCGCCATGTCCGTCGCGCCCACCCCGTCCGAAATCTTTCGCCGCTCCGCCAACGAAGGCGAGCGGCGCCTGGACCAGTCGCTCCTGGAACTGGTGTCGACCGCGTTCATCGCGGGCTTCACGATCATCTTCGGCATCGTCGCGCTCGGGATCGTCCATGCCGCGGTCGAGCCGCAGGCGGGGCAGATCGCGCGCATTGCGGGCGCGCTTGCCTTTGCCCCCGGCGTGGTATTCCTGATCGTGGGTCGGGCCGAGCTGTTCACCGAGAACTTCTTCGACCCCGCCGCGGCCGTGGTCCAGCGGCGCGAGTCGCGGCCGGTGCGGCAGCTGATGCGGTTGTGGGCCGTGACCTTTGTGCTGAACCTGATCGGCGGGACGCTCTTCGCGCTGGTGTTCGCGGTGCCCGGCGTTCTTCCGGAAGGAGCGCCGGAGGCGCTGCGCAGGGTGGCCGAAGAGATCGCGGCTCGCGGCGCATGGGCCGGGTTCGCATCGGCGGTGGTGGGGGGCGCCCTGGTCGCGCTGCTCTCGTTCTTCCTGGCGGCGGTGAACGGCGTCGGCAGCCGCATCGCCATGGCCTACCTGGTCGGCTTTCTTCTGGCCGTGGGACCCTTCGACCACGTGACCGTGACCGTGCTGCACGTGTTCGTCGGCATCCTCTTCGGCGCGGGCATCGACCTGGGCACGGTGGCCGTGATCATGGCGATCTCCACGGCCGGCAACCTGGTGGGGGGTGTGGGCCTGGTTACCCTCAGCCACGTCGCGCAGGCCCGCGGCGCGGACGAATCCGGCGAGTGATCCGCGGTGTCCGGCGTGCGAGTCGCTTCCGCTCGGACCGGCATTGCCGCGAGGACAGCCGGGACGCCGCTGACCCTCATCATCACCTGCGAAGCAACTCGCCGGTCACGCTGCGAGCCGGTGCACCACCTCGACCGCGCCGCGGTTGAAGACCGTCACGCACACCAGATCGGTTTCGGGTCGGGCACCTCCCACAGCGGCGCTGCGTGCGCTTGACAACGGTGCACGCGGGCTGCGCGCCGGGTGCGGGGGCTGCAGCGCCTCTGGTCTGCGACGTGAAAGCGGACCGTGCGCCCGGCTCCGTCGGTTGCCGATTCGATCCGCCCGGCGCTCGCCGCCACGTCCGTCGCGCCTACCCCCTCCGAAATCTTTCTCGCCGCTCCGCCAAACAAGGGGAGTCGGCGCTCCTTCGGGTCACGCCGCGGTCGTGCTCTCCCCCAGCACCAGCCTTCACCGGCCCTCACGGAACCGTTACGTTTATCCGCTCGGCCCGCTCACGCTGTCCACGCGACGGCCCCGCGGGTCCTGGCGCTCGCGAATCGTCGCTGGACCCTGACTTCCTTCCGCCCCGCCGCCGCCGGTCATCCGAGCCCAACGTGCCTTCCGGCATTCCCGCCCCAGCCTTCGCACACCACCCGGCTGTGCATCCAGCCGCGGAAGAGGTCCTGCGCGGCGACCCGGCTGGCGCGTATGCCAGCTGCGACACCCGGACGCAATGGCAGTATCACGTCGCCCTCGCCGAGTGGGAACGCCGTACGGGAGTCGACCGCGTGTCGCTCGCGCGCAGCGCCCTCGCGCGCGCCGAAGCTGGCAAGGAAGCCGACGGAGCCGACGCTCCCACCGCGCACGTCGGCTACTACCTTGTCGGGGACGGCGTACGGGAGTTCGGGATGGGCTCCACCACGGGTTCCGCGGGCGCGCGGAAGGGGCCGCGGCTTGCACCCGAGCTGCTCGTGCCTCTGGTCGTCACGCTCGCGACGCTGCTCCCCGCGGCCTGCATTGCCGTGCTCCACGGCAGTGGATCGCCGGCGTGGGTGCAGGTCCTGGCCGCGACCGCCGCGGTTCCGCTGGGCTGGGTGTACGCCTCGACCATCAGCCGAACGCTCCCGTGGCACCGTCGCGTGCATCTGCCGCTGCCCAGGCTGCGTGCAGGCGAGGGGCGCGCCAGCGATGAAGCCGTGGTGATCGTGGTTCCCGCGATCACCACTTCGCCGGCGCGCGCCCATGCACTCGTGCAGCGCCTGTGGGCGCTGTACGAGGCGCAGCCCGCGGCCGAGTTCCGGTTCGCTCTCCTGTCGGATTTCGGCGACGCGCCGGCGCAGGCATCCTCCGACGACGAAGCCATCCTCGCCGAGCTCCAGGCCGGTATCGCCGCGCTGAACGCGCGGGCGCGCGACTCCCTCGGGGACCGGTTCTTCGCGCTGCACCGGCGCCGCACCTGGAGCGCCACGCAGGAAGCATGGATCGGCTGGGAACGCAAGCGCGGCAAGCTCCTGGAGTTCGTGCGCCTCCTGCGGCCGGGTTCGCCCGAAACGACGTTCAGGTGGCAGTTCGGCGACCTCCCCGGACTGGTCTCTCGGGCCTCGATCCCGTTCGTGATCACCCTGGACGAGACGACGTGGCTGGCGCCGGGCGCCGCCGCCGAGCTGATCCGGACTGCGGCGCACCCGCTGAACCGTCCTCACGTGGATGAAACCACCGGCCGGGTCACGTCGGGGTACGCGGTGTTGCAGCCGAGCGTCCTGTTCACCCTGGATCCTCCACCCACACCGACCAGCGACGCCTCACCACCGTCTCGCGGGGCGGCGCGGGCCGGGGGACCCACCTTCTACTTCAGCACCCTCGGCGTCGGAATGCACCAGGGCGCCGGAGCGCTCTACCACGTCGATGCGTTTCGGCGTGCGCTGGACGGCGCGTTTCCGGACGACCTCGTCCTGCACCATGACCTGCTCGACGGCTTCGTCGGACGCACCGGCGAGGCTTACGAAGCCGCGGTGCACCAGCCGCTGCCGAAGACCTACCTGGCCCAGGCGCAGCGTGGACACCGGTGGCTGCGCGGCGTCTTCCAGGCCATCCCCTTCCTCCTCCGCGCCAGCGGAGCCAGGCGGGGCACACGCGGCCGGAACCCGTTGACGGGGGTGCAGCGATTCATCGTCGCCGAGCTGGTGCTCCTGGAACTGGCGCCGGCGGCGTCGCTGACGCTGCTGCTGCTGGCGTGGACCGTTCTCCCCGGCGCGCCGACGTTCTGGACGCTGCTCGCCTGCCCTCCCCTGTTCGTGCTCGGCGCATTCCTGCTCCGCCGGGCCGTCTCCCTTCCGATCCGTCGCCTGCGTGGAGGGCGGCGGTCCGGCTGGGGGCCGGCGCTGCATCGGATGGCGTCCGCCGGGTTCGCGCAGGTCGTGCTCGTCTACCAGGCCTTCGTGGTGGTCGACGCGCTGGCGCGAGTGGCCTGGCGGCTCGGCGTGTCGCGCAAGCGCCTGCTGGAATGGGCGCCGCGGCACGACTCCGCTTCCACGTCCGCCACACCGCTGGCCGCGTACTGGCGGGCGCTGTGGGTGTCGCCTGCCGTGGGTGCGCTGACGCTCGCGGCCCTCGCCGCCTGGAGGCCGGGGGTGCTCTGGATCGCCGCTCCCTTCGCGGTGGCCTGGATCGCCGCTCCCGTCATCGTGGGACTCGGCGATCGATACGTTTTCGGCGTGGAGGGACCGACCTGAGGCGCGCGAGGGGAGCGCGCCGCCGTCACGCCGCGCTCGACGAGGACACGCGGACCAGGCGGTATTCCGATGGGATGATGTCGGACCGGCCGGTGCACAGCACCACGATGCAGGGAAGCGTGTGGAGCGACCGCGCGAGTGCCCGGGCCTCGTCCACGCCGAGCTCGTCGAGCGTCCCGTCCAGCACCAGCACCAGGGGCAGCCGCGGCAGCAGGCGGGCGAGGCAGAGCAGCCGTGAAGCGGGCCCGGGAAGGGTTCCCGGAGAAAGAGGCGTGAGTTCGCCGAGCGGCCTCGTCGCCAGCCAATCGCCCAGGCCCACGCGCGTGCACGCGTCGAGCACGGCCGCCCTGCCGCACGCGGGATACACGACCTGGAAGTTGTCCAGGATGGTCGCGGCGAGCGGCTCCGCACCCGCCAGCACACCCGCCGCGAGCGTCCGCCGCAGCGCCTCGTCCACCTGCGCGACCTGGATACCGCCGATGGTCAGCGCTCCATCAGACGGGCGGGCGAGACCGAGCACGAGGTGGGCGAACGCGGTTCTCGCCTCCGCGTCTCCCAGGACCGCGATCGACTCGCCCGGCGCGGCCTCCACGCTCGTCGGCGACAGGCGCTCGTGCCCGCCGGCCGCATGGCACACCGACCGGCACCGCAGCGTTCCATCCGGGTCTCCCGCCGGCTCGCCCGGCCGCGCGGGGTCGGGTACCTCCAGGCACGCGTCCGCCAGCGCGGCGAGGCTCGCCGCCCACGCGCGAAGCCGGGCGATCTCACCCGCCGCCGCGTGGGTCGCGCCGAGGGCGGCCGTCCCGAGCAGCAGGACGACGACGGCGTCTCCGTGGGCCAGGTCCCCGGTCACCGCAGCGCTGCCGGTGAGTAGCGCAAGCCCGGCGAAAGCGGCGCCGAGCAGCCCCACGTGCGGCTCTGGCGGCGCGGGCGACGAACCGCCCATGGCCCCGTGCGCCCCGGCCCGGAGCTCCGCCCAGCGTTCCAGCGCGGGGGTAAGGCCCCCCCCGGCGCGCAGGTCCACCGGTCGCGTGAGGACGGCGCGGCCCCATTCACGCGCCGCCTGCACGGCGCCGCGCCAGCGCATGGCGCGATGGCGCCACCGCCTGGTGCGCCATCCCGCCCCGGCCGCCACGACCGCGAGCGAAACGAGCACTCCGAGGCCGACCACCACCGACACCCACAGCGACACGGCGGCGGCGGCGAGGGCGAGCCCCCCCAGCCGAATGCAGCGGAGCGACGGCAGCCGGGGATTGACCGCCGGATCGAGATCGCCTGCCAGGTGCTCCAGGAAGCGGCTCGTCCTGGAGGCCAGGTACTCCCGCGGCGCATTCGCGGCCATGCGCACGAAGCGCTGCGCGAGGAAATCTCCCACCGTACCCGAAAGGACCGTCTCCAGCCTCGCCGCCCGCCGGCTCAGCCCGGCGGCTGCCCCCAGGCAGAGCGCGGCGACCGCGATCGCCGCGGCGGGATGCAGGGCTCCCGCTTCCATGGCCGCGGTGAACGCGCCGCCCGCCCACCACACCCCCGCCGAAGCGGATGCGCCCATTCCAAGCGCCCAGGCGCCGAGGCGCGCGATCCGGGTGCGCTCCCGGCGAACCCACGGCGAGAGGACCGACCACGCGCGGCCCCACTCCGATCCACTCCCTGATCCCGCGTCCCCTGGCGTGGGCGCCGGCTGATGCTCCGGTTCCAGCACCAGCGCACACCCGCTGTACAGGCGGCCGAGTTCCTCGCAGTCCAGGAGCACGCGTCCGCCCGCGGGGTCCACGATGGACACGCGGCCGTCGCGAAGCCCCTCGAAAACGACGAAGTGCCCGCGCCGCCAGTGCAGAATGGCGGGCGCGGGCAGGGCCTGCAGCGTGTCGGGCGGCGCCTCGAACCCCTCGGCTTCGAAGCCGCACGCGTGGGCTGCGGCGCGCAGGCTTTCGAGCGTCGACCCGCCCGACGTGTCGCCGACGGCGCGGCGAAGGTGGTTTCGTTCGTACTTCGCCCCGTGGTAGCGAAAGACCATCTCGAGCGCCGCCAGGCCGCAGTCGCTCGCACCGGTCTGGCGGACGACCGGCACGCGCACCGCGGACTGCGGGGCATTCCGGGATGTGCTCACCCGATCATCCCGCCGGTCCACCGGTGCGGCAGCCGGAGCATCGCCCTGCGCCGTGGATCGCCCCCGCGCAGCACCGCCGTGTACGCGATGCGCAGCGGGAGCCCACAGCCGCTTTCGAGGAGTTCCGCGCTCGTCAGGGGGCCTTCATCGTCAGGGAGCCGTTCGTAGGGACGAGCGCCGAGCTCCTTCAGCACCTCCCCTGCCGCCCGGCCTCCGCGCACCGCCGCTGCCAGGAGCCGCATCCGCGCGCTGGTTTCCCGCCAGTCCGGGAGGCTCATCACGCCCGCGCCGTACAGGAAGTGCAGCAGCCGCACCTGGCTGCTCAGGGCGCGATCGAGGTTCCGCCCGGCGAGGGGCGCGCGCGGCGCGGGAAGGAGGCTCGCCAGGACCACGGCCTGAAAAGGGTTCAGCGACCGGGGGCTCGCATCGAAGTACGCCCGCGCGGCGTCCTCGATCCCCCAGGTGCCCGGGCCCCATTCCACCACGTTGACGTACAGCTCCAGGATCCGCCGCTTCTCCAGCACCGCCTCCAGCCGGCGCGCGAGCAGCACCTCGAACAGCTTGCGCGTTCCCGATCGCTCCTCGGACAGATACAGGTTCCGCGCGAGCTGCTGCGTGATGGTGCTCACCGCCACCGCTCGTCCCCCGCTGCGCGCGGCGGAATACAGGCGGGCCGCCACCTGGCTCCACCAGATCCCGCGATGCTGAAAGAACGCCGGGTCTTCCGCGCCGACGATCGCGCAGAGGGCATACGGGGAAAGCTCGGCCACGTCCGTCCAGCGCGCCGCCCCCTGGCCTCCGCCGCGGGGGTCCCCCCGCAGGCGCATGTATGCCGTGGTCCCCGGCCTCTGGGCGCGGAGCCGCGGGACGTCGCTCCACGCGCCGAAGAAGCCGTGCGGCCCGGGACGTCCGGGTGCGGCGGGCGAAGCGGCCCGCTCGGGAGATGGCCGCGCCCGGCCCATCGTCAGGCTCGCGATGCCGAACGCGCCCGCCCGACGATGCTGCGATACGCGCGGTGCAGCCGGTCGTACAGGATGGGTTCGGCGTTCACTCCATCCGCCAGCGTGCGATTCACCCACATGTGGCTCAGGCTGAGCAGAACGTCTTCGAGCGGCGTCTGCAGGGCGCCCGCGGCCTCCAGTTCCCGAAGCCGGGTCAGCAGCGGCCGCATCGCGGCCGAGCGGCCGGCGAGGAAGGCCTCCACCGCGCGGGCCGCGGCGTCTCCGGCATCCGCCGCAAGCACCCGCATGACCAGGGGCCGGCACTGGCGAAACTCCATGCTCCGGGCGTGGCGCGTCGCGGAAGGAACCTGGCCGATCGCTCGCTCCAGCAGGGCGATCCGGCCCTCCACCGAAAGACCGGCATCCGCGAACAGCCGGTCGATGCCGGCCAGGACGATGAGGTCGCGGGGCGTTTCCCGCAGGAGCGAGGCACCGCCTGCGCCCGCCGCCAGGGTGAGGGCGGCGTCGCTGTCCACGGCGAAGACGCCCTCGGCGACGCCGATGGTCTCCGGCCCGCCGTAGCGTTCCACCTCGGGAAGGTAGGTGTCGAAAACCAGCCGGGCCAGCCTTCCCGAAGCGATCGCGGGGCCCGCCGCCGCCCCGACCAGTTCGAACAGCCGCGGTACCGCCCTGGGATCCGCCCGAAAGCGAAGGCGGATGTGGAACTCCGGGTCCGCGTAGCGCAGGAAGAACCAGCCGTGCACGGCCAGCTCGGACCTGGCCTTCCACACCAGGGGCGCAACGATGTCACGGAGGACCTGTTCCGCGCTGCCCCTCCCGCAATACAGCTTCGCGTAGAGCCATTCGGAACCGGGAGGGTGCGCGCGGACCGCGGGCCGCGCGCCGGCCCCTGCCGCCGCCGGCACGTGCGCGGCGCTCGTCCGCTCGCCCGGGTCGGGCAGGGCGCTCCGCACCAGCGGGATGATGACCTCGTTCGTAAAGCTCCCCTCCGGCCCCTGGGCGCAGAAGGCGCCGGGCTCCAGCAGGGATTCGATCACCGTCGCGCTCTGCCGGCCCTTGAGCAGCCTCGCGAACATCACGGCGCTGACCGGATTCTCGAAGTCGACGGGGAGGCGGTTGTCGGCGTCGGAGACGAGGGCGAAGCGCGGAATCCCGCGCTCCGCGCGCCATGCCTGCACGGCGTGGTGGTCGGACCGGCTTCCGGCCTCGGCGAGCTGCTTTGCGTCACGCGGCGACAGGTTCCACGTGGCGCTGCTCAGAACCAGCCGGCCTCGCGTGACCCGCGGCAGAAAGGAAGCCGTCCCCTGCGCCCCCCAGGTCCAGTACGTGGTGGTCTGCTGCATGTGGTCCTGGAGCATGCAGAGGAACCGGTACACGGGAAGCTCGTGGTCGCCGTGATAATTGTGCGCGGTGCTGAGCCGTGGGTGCACGTCGCGGCCGAGCCGTGCCGAGCGCAGCCTCACGCGCCCGCGCCTGACGGATACGCGAAGGTCCGCCAAGTCGATCTGGCACTCGGCGGCCGCCCCGCCACGCCCCAGATACGAAAGCTCGTGGGCCCGCAGCACGGGGCGCGCGATCACGTTGCCCACCCGGCCCTGCGGCAGATGAATGATCTCGGCGAAGACTGCATCGGGCCGAAGCGCCTCCTCGGCGGCCAGGTACGCCCGGACCCTGCCTTCGAGGTCCTCGTCCAGATGCGCGAATCGCCCCAGCAGGCGTGCGCCGGACGTGCCGGAGACGTGGTTCACGACGAGCTGGTACTCGCCTCGATCCACCGCCTCGCTGCTCGCCGCCACGATGGCTCCGAAGAACGCGAGTGCATCGGGAACGGTGCGCGCGTCGGACGACCGCAGCCGCTCCACGTCCTCGTCGGTCAGTTCCACCTCCATCGCCCGAGCGTACGCGGCCCGGCACCGCAGCTCCGACAGGACGCCTTCGCGCCGGTTCCGCGCCTCCGTCACCCGCCGCATCACCCCGTCGTCCGCGCTCGCGCTGGGCATGCCGATGCCCACTTCGTCGTCGAGCGCCTCGAGCAGGGGCACCTCGCGCGTCTCGTATCGTGCCTCGAAGCGCGCGGCGAACGCGGCAAGGGGGTCGTAGGTGGGAATGATCCGGGGCAGCAGCTCGGCCGCGGCGACGGCATCCTCCACCACCATGCGGCCGATGGAGGCCGAGGCCGCCGGCTTGTAAAGATCCACCTGGAGGATCTTGGCCTCGTCGACGGGCACCTGCAGCTGGCGCAGCGGCGCCACGGCGGCGCCGTAATCCGGGAGGCCGCCCACGCCGCCCGCGTCGATGTCCCGCAGGCGGGCGCACACGTCCCGCAGCGCGGCGCTAACCAGGGGGGCGCACGCCGCCGCCTCGAGCGACTCCGCCATCGCGGCGCCGGGATCTCCTCCGGATACGATCGGGTCCAGCTCAGGTACCAGGAGCTGCGCATCCAGCAGCTCGGCGATAAACCCCTCCACTTCGTCGTCGGCGTATCCCTCGGCCAGGAGAGGCTCGGCCAGCTCCCGGAACGACGCTCCATTCCGCGCGCGGGCCAGCGCGTCGAGAATCTCCGGTGTCGGGTCGGCGGCCGTGAGCTCGTAGTTCCTCACCCGCCCGGAGTATCGCGTCTCCACGTAGTGCAGACGCCCGCCCAGAAGGGCCGCGCTCGTGTTGGTGCGGAGCGGCACCCGGCGGCGGCAGTCGGCGTCGGTGCCCAGGACGCGCGACAGCTCCGCCAGGTGGTCCATGCCGATCCGCGTCTTTCGCGTGTACTCCGCCCGCGCGCCCAGCCGCAGCTGGGTCCGGTCCGCGACGTCGACGGTGCTGCACCCCGCGAAGAGACCGAACGGCGTGCACCGGTACGTCGCGCGGGCGAAGTACCGCACCAGCGAATACAGCAGGCGATCAGCGTCGATCCTGCGCGATCCCGTGAGCCAGGCGTCGATCTCGTCGGACAGCGCCACGGATGCCACGCGGATGGCCTCGCGAAACGCCGGCTGGTCCACGATGCCGCGCATGACGTCCAGCGGCGCCGCCGGATCGGCGCTCCCGGCGGCGGAATCCGCGGAGACTGCCTCCCTCGTTCGGCGTGACCAGTCGAAGAAGTCGTCGATGGCAAGAAGGGGCGTGCGCAGGACCGCGAACCCGGCGTCCACCAGGGGCGCGGTCTGAGCTCCCGAGGAGGGTGGCGTGGGCATCCAGCGTCCTCAGCTCAGAAGCAGCAGCCGGTCCCACGACCGGTCGCCGTCCGGGTGCAGGGCGTTGAGCAGCGATAACCCCACTCCCGCCGCACCCTGCAGGAACGACGCATCCGGCTGGATCTGGGGAGTGCCTTCATGCCACCGGGCGAAGTAGAAACCCGCCACTCCCTCGCCCGGCAGCCGCATGTTCATCGTGGTGGCATGCCACGCGTCGGCGCGAAGCCGCAGCTGCTCGTCGTCCAGGGCACGGCCCAGGATTCCGAACAGGTGTCCCAGCCCCGCCGATCCGTGGCACAGCGAGGTGTCGACGACGGTGTGGCGCTCCGACTCGGCCAGGGCAGCGGCCCGGCGTGCCGTGCGGTGGACCCCGCGGAGCAGCTCGCCGTCCGCCAGCGCTCGCGACGCCAGGAGGAGCGCCACGGCGATCCCGGGGTCGCCGTAGCACCACGCCGCGCGATGCCGGAGCGGCGTTCGCGGCGCGCGCGGGTCCACCATCACGCCGTAGGCGCCCCGTTCCCCTTCGGGACGCTCCAGCCCCATCAGCCAGCGGACCGATTCCCGGAGCATCTCCTCCGCCGGCTGCCGGTCCTGGCCGTGAAGGAGCGCCAGCGCCAGGAACGCGATCACCCCGGGAACGCCGTGCGCCAGGCCGAGGTCGTACTTTCCGTCGGGGAGCGAGTCGCGCTGGGTAGACGGAACCAGCTCGGGTCTGGTGAACCAGCGCATGCCGCGCTCGTCCCGCTCGCCGGTGGCCTCGAGCCTCGCGATCACCCGCCGCAGGCCTTCCGCGGCGGCGGGTGCGGGCAAACGTTCCAGGAAATAGGTCCCCAGCCCTACGGCACCGCTGATCAGGTCGTAGGGCGGGGTGACGTCGTCGCTCACGGAGTCGATCAGCAGGTCGTCGATGCTTTCGAAATCGAGTGCGTCCTCCGCGCCACCGATCCGCTCCATGTGGGCAAGAGGCCAGGCCATGCCGGCAATCCCGCCGTAGAGGTACGGCTGCATGGGCACCTCGGCGATGAACTCGGCGCAGATTTCCGCCGCCTCGCTCGCGGCATTCCGGTACTTCGCGTCGCCGGAAACGCGGCTCAGGTGAGCGAGGAACAGCGCGGCCGCGGGAGGGATCTCCATCGAAGGGCGGCCGCCGGCGCGCATCAACGCCAGAAGCGCCTGCGCGATGTCGGTAATGGCGGGCGCAAGTGCCGTGCGGTCCAGCGGCCGGTGCAAGGCGGTCGGAACGGTCATGTAGCGGGGCTCGGGGCAGGGATCAGCGGGATTGTGGACGAGCACGCAAGCGAGGTTCGTTTCAACCAGCCCGGGTATTCGGGTTCCGGCCTCCAGGTGCAGGTGCTGCCGCCGGGATGGCACCCGACGGCAGCCCCTTGCGCGACGTCAGCAGGTGCAGGTCACGGTGCAGTCGCAGGTGCAGCCGGGCTCGCTTTCGCACGAGCCCTCGCACGTCCACCAGCAGCTGTACTCGTGGGTCGAGGGCTCGCAGGTCTGTCCCCAATCCACCGTGTAGACGCATCCCGCCCACGTGCACGGCTCTGCGCTGTATCCCGTACCGCCCGCCACCTGCCGCAAGGTCCGCGCTCCCAGCTGCCGCAGCGTTTCGCGCGCGACCTGCAGCTTGCGGCGCGGGGGGGGAGATCCGTCGGTGGTGCTTTGCTCCAGGTGATCCATGAGATCCTCCAAGGGGAAGGTGGCCGGCACCCCCGGCCGGGGGACAGCACCCGCAGGTTTGGGGATAAAGAACTGCGCAGGGATGAGAGGCGTGTGAAGGAGATCTGGCACGGTCACGCACGCTGCCGACTCTGCCTTCATTGTGGCGGGAAACCTACTCGACCGGACTGCAAGGGTCAAGAAACAGGCGCATTATCGTGCGGATTCCGCCAGTTCTCCGTGCGCCGCGCGGCCAGCGAGTCTCGCCGCCGCCCCGGCCACCCCGGCTCCCGCTCGTGATGGGCACGTTGCAATGCCCCCCGCACTCGCACGAAGCGACCCCGATGGTGACGCTTTGGGCCGGGCCACGACGACTGCGGCCATTCCGGGTGTGCCCGGGTCTTCCGCCTGGCGTAATTGTCAGCGCGTAATCTCGCGACGGATCAAGGGCGAGTTGAGATGGAAGTCCGCGTAGAGCGCGTCGGAGAGCACGTTCTCCCGTACGACCAGGAACGCGACCACGGCCAGCACCGCGAAGGGGAGCCAGGTGGAGAGGCGGCGCACCCGGTCATCTCCGCGTACGACGCAGCCGAGAGCACCCGGCCGCCGTGCAGCGCCTGCATGTCAGCCGATTCGCCATTCCGCGCGATGCGGACGGGCGTGCGATGGACGTCCTGCGCTCCCGGCGGCGCCGAGCCGGCGTGCAGGCGGCCGTGCTCGTGCGGCCCGCCGATGGAGCCGGACTCCGCGCGCTGGGCCAGCCACATCGACGCGCCCGCCGCGATACCGCCGAACACCGCGGCCATCACCAGATCCGAGAAAACGTCTTCCAGCGCCGGAAACCCGTCCCCCGACACCAGGCCGCCGACGGCGAAGAACGCGAGGATGAACAGCTCGGCCACCACCGCGCCACCGAGCCCGAAGCGCACCCACTCGATCTCGGACAGCCGCCGCCCGCGATAGAAGAGGCTGATGAACACCGCGAAGGCGCCCCCCGCAAGGCCGCCGACGATGCCGACGCGTATGGCCATGCCGATCGCGTCCAGCGCGCCGATCTCCGGGGGAACCATGACGCCGATCGTGCGGAGCCCGATGATGCTGACGAAGGCGAGAGCGGACCAGGCGACGCCCCACACCACTGCGTTCTTTACGGCGCCGGTCAGGCGCCGTACGACGTTCTTGATGGTCATCAGTTGCCTCCTGAGAAGTTCCGCCCAGCTTGATCTCGCGCGGCTTCACGCCGCCACCGCCGGCTCCGGCTGCTCGCGACGCCCAGGGCGATGGCCGCGACCGACACGGGTGTGGGCATTCCATCGTCCAGGTTGCGGATCTGGTACTCCACGCTCGTGCTCCGGGCTGTACGTGCGGGTGGTCCGCGGTGCGGCCGCGGCGCTCACGGCGCCCTCGGAAAGGTGCGCTCGGTCCCGTCCTCACGCCGCAGGACGAGCGCCGTGGCCCGCCCGTCCACGCCGAGGGTGAAGGTGGCCGTCATCGCCGCGCCCTCGCGGCCCACGGAGTAGCTGGTCCCCGACATCGGGACGAGCTGCGCCTTCGGCTGTCCCTTCGGCTCTCCGTAGAGGGTGCCGCCCTCCAGCGTGATGGTGATGCCGTGCCCCGGCGCCGCCTGGTAGAAGCCCACCAGCGCCCCCGGCGCCGCGGAGGCGGTCTCCGGCCCGGGATCCACCGCCGGACCAGCCGCGGCCGGCGCCTGCGGGAGGGGCGGGTCCGTGGCGTCACCCAGCCGCGTGAACCGGACATCGCGGGCGCGGGGGAGGCTGATCCCGTACGAGACCACGCGGCCGGCGGCGTCGCGGCTGAACCTGACCCGCGTGTTCGCCGTGCCGGCGAACTCGTCGCGCTGCAGCGGCCGGAGCACCTGCCCCATTCCCGGCCGTCCGTCGATGTTCAGCC
>JAHWJJ010000032.1 GCA_019348475.1 Gemmatimonadota bacterium
AGAAGGGAGACCACCATCTCCAGGCTACGCTCCATGCAGAGCCCCACGCGGGATTCGGGTCCCACCCCAAGGCGGACCAGGTGGTGCGCCAGCCGGTTGGCGCGCCCGTTCAGCGCCGAGAAGGTGAGCGTCTGGTCCTCGAGGTCCACCGCCACCGCGCCGGGGGTGCGCGCCGCCTGCGCCTGGATCGCGTGGTGGATGCACTCCTCGGACGGATACGCCGCGTCCGTCCGGTTCCACGCCTCCAGCAGGCGCCGTTCCTCCTCACCCGCCAGCTCCAGCTGAGAGAGGCGCAGGTCCGCGTCCTCCGCCACCTGCTCCAGCACGCGCGACAGGTGGCCGACCATGCGCTGGATCGTGTCGCGCCTGAACAGGTCCGTGCTGTACGCCAGCCTGCCGCGAATGCCGTCGTCTTCCGCAGCCAGGCCCAGCGACAGGTCGAACTTGGTGCCCGCCTGGTCCACCTCCAGCGCGGCGACGTCCAGCCCCGGGAGGCCGCCGCGCAGACCGGACGCCTCGTTCAGGCTGAACATCACCTGGAACAGGGGCGAGTGGCCCATGCTGCGCTCCGGCTGCAGCGCCTCCACCAGCCGCTCGAACGGCACGTCCTGGTGTTCGTACGCCCCCAGCGTCCCCTCGCGCACGCGCCGCAGCACGTCGCGGAAGGCGGGATCACCCGACAGGTCCGTCCGCAGCACCAGCGTGTTGACGAAGAAGCCGATCAGATCCTCCACCTCGCGCCGGGTGCGCCCGGCGACCGGGCTGCCGACCACCACGTCGTCGGTCGCGGCATACCTGGACAGCAGCACCTGGAAGGCCCCCAGCAGCACCATGTACAGCGTGGCGCCCTCCCGCCGCGCCAGCGCCTCCAGCCGGTCCATCAGCGCACGGGACACGCGGACCGGCTCCGCGGCGCCGCGATACGACTGCACGGCGGGACGCGGATCGTCCGTCGGCAGCTCCAGCAGCGCCGGCGCGCCCGCCAGCCGCTCCCGCCAGTACGCCAGCTGCCGGTCCAGCCCCTCGCCCCGCAGCTGCTCCCGCTGCCACACCGCGTAGTCCGCGTACTGCACCGCCAGCTCCGGCAGCGCCGGTTCCCCGCCCTGCCGATACCCTCCGTACAGCACCGACAGCTCGCGAAAGAGCACGCCCATGCTCCACCCGTCGCTGACCACGTGGTGCATGCAGAGCAGCAGCACGTGTTCGTCGCCGGCCAGCCGCAGCAGCGATGCGCGGAAGAGCGGGCCGGCGGTGAGATCGAACGGCCGCGCCGCGTCCGCCGCCGCGCGCCTGCGGACCTCCGCCTCGCGCTGCACATGGTGCAGACCGGAGAGGTCGTCCACCGCCAGCACGAAGCCGGCGAACGGCGCGATCACCTGCACGGGACCGCCCTCCGCCTCCGCGAAGGTGGTCCGCAGCGGCTCGTGACGCCGGACGATCTCGCCCAGCGCCCGCTCCAGCGCGTGGACGTCCGCCGTGCCCCGCAGCCGCAGCGCGGCGGGGACGTTGTATGAGGCGCTGTCCGGCTGCAGGCGGTCGAGGAACCAGAGCCGCTCCTGCGCGAACGAGAGCGGGAGCGCGCCGGTGCGCTCGACCGGCACGACGGGCGGCAGCACCGGGAGCCCGGCGCGGCGAAGCGCCTCCACGCGCTCCGCCAGCTCCGCAAGCGTGGGTCCCTCGAACAGCGCGCGCAGCGGCAGCTCCACCCCGAACACGTCCCGCACGCGCGAGACGACGCGCGTCGCCAGCAGCGAGTGGCCGCCGGAGGCGAAGAAGTCGTCGTCCACGCCCACGCGATCCACGCGCAGCACCTCCGCCCAGATCGCCGCCAGCACCTCCTCCACGAGGGTCCGCGGCGCCACGTACGCCTCCTCGGCCGCGGCGAAGTCCGGCACCGGCAGGGCCCTGCGATCCACCTTGCCATTCGCGTTCAGCGGCAGCGCGTCCAGCGCGACGAACGCGGCGGGCACCATGTAGTCGGGGAGGCTGGCGCGCAGGTGGGCGCGCAGTTCCTCCGCGCCCGCCTGGCCCACCACGTACGCCACCAGGCGCTTTTCGCCCGGCACGTCCTCGCGCACCACGACGGCGCACTCGGCGACCGACGGGTGCCCGCGCAGCGCCGCCTCGATCTCGCCCGGCTCGACCCTGAAGCCGCGGATCTTCACCTGCGCGTCGAGCCGGCCCAGGAACTCGAGGGTCCCGTCCGTCAGCCACCGCGCGCGGTCGCCCGTGCGGTACATCCGCCCCCCCGGCGCGCGGCCGAACGGGTCGGGGATGAAGCGCTCCGCGGTCATCCCCGCCCGGCCAAGGTAGCCCCGCGCCACGCCGTGCCCGCCCGCGTACAGCTCGCCCGGCACACCCACCGCCACCGGGCGCAGCGCCCGGTCCAGCACGTAGACCTGCGTGTTCGAGCCGGGAGCGCCGATGGGGATGGACCCGCCGCTCCACTCCGCGGCTACGGTGTGGCAGCAGGTGAAGGTGGTGTTCTCGGTGGGACCGTAGCCGTTGATCAGCCGCAGCGCGGGAAAGCGTTCGCGCACCCTGCGCACCTGCGCGACGGGGAGCACGTCGCCGCCCGCCAGCAGCTGCCGCACGCCGGCCAGGTCTTCAAGCCGCTCCTCCACCATCGCCTGGAACAGCCCGGCCGTCAGCCAGAGGGTGGTGACGCCGTGGGCAGCGACGGTGGCGCCCAGCTCCTGCAGCGACGGCCGGGCGCCGGGCATCAGCACCACCCGCCCGCCGTTGAGCAGCGGGCCCCAGAGCTCCAGCGTGGAGGCGTCGAACGAGACCGGCGCCGCCTGCAGCACCACCTGTTCCGGGCCAAGGTTCGCGTAGTTCGCGCCGCGGACCAGCCGCACCACGTTGCGGTGCTCCACGCCCACGCCCCTGGGGATGCCCGTGCTCCCGGACGTGTACATCACGTACGCGAGCCCGCGCGGGCCCACGCCGGGCGCGGGGTTCTCCGCGGACTCGCCCGCGATCCGCTCACGGTCGGCGTCCACGTTGACGACGGCGATGGACAGGGCCGACGGAAGCACGCCGCGCATCGTCTCCTGCGTGACCAGCACCCGCACGCCGGCATCGGCCAGCATCAGCGCCAGCCGTGCGGCAGGATAGCCGGGGTCCAGCGGGACGTACGCGCCGCCGGCTTTGAGGATGGCCAGGATGCAGACCACCATATCCAGGCCGCGTTCCACGCAGAGCCCCACGCGCGTCTCCGGGCCCACGCCGTGGCGGGCCAGGTGGTGCGCCAGCCGGTTCGCCCGCTCGTTCAGCGCGCCGTAGGTGAGCGTCCGGTCCTGGAACACGGCCGCCACCGCGCCGGGGGTGCGCGCCGCCTGCTCCTCGAAGAGCGCATGGATGGCGCGGTCGGATGGATACTCCGCATCCGTCCGGTTCCACTCGTCCAGCACCCGCGCGCGCTCCGCATCGTCGAGCAGCGTGAGATGCGACAGGCGGACGTCCGCGTCCGCCGCGACCTGCTCCAGCACGCGCGACAGGTGGACGATCATCCGCTGGATGGTGCCGCGGTCGAACAGGTCCGTGCCGTACGCCAGCGTGCCGCGAAGGCCGCCCCCGTCCGCGGCCAGTGCCAGCGCCAGATCGAACTTGGTGGTGGAGAGGTCGACGTCCAGCTCCGCGACCTCCAGCCCCGGCAGGCTTCCGCGAAAGCCGGAGGCCTCGTTGAACGTGAAGATCGCCTGCACCAGCGGCGAGTGGCCCAGGCTGCGCTGGGGCGCCAGCGCCTCCACCACCCGCTCGAAGGGGACCTCCTGGTGCTCGTACGCCCCCAGCGTCCCCGCATGCACGCGCCGCAGCACCTCGCGAAACGACGGATCGCCGGAGAGGTCCGTCCGCAGCGCCAGCGTGTTGACGAAGAAGCCGATCAGCCCCTCCACCTCACGGCTGGTGCGCCCCGCAGCCGGGCTGCCGACCACGACGTCGTCGCTCCCCGCGTACTTCGACAGCAGCACCTGGAAGGCGCCCAGCAGCACCATGTAGAGCGTGGCGCCCTCGCGCCGGCCCAGCGCCTCCAGCCGCTCCCGCAGCACGCCGGGGAACGCGATGCGCTCGGTGGCGCCGCGGTAGCTCTGCACGGCGGGACGGGGACGGTCCGTGGGCAGTTCCAGCAGCGCCGGGGCGCCCGTCAGCCGCTCCGTCCACCAGGCGAGCTGCCGGTCCAGCACCTCGCCTTTCAGCCGCTCGCGCTGCTCCGCGGCATGGTCGGCATACTGCAGCGGCAGGTCGGGGAGCGGCGACGGAGCCCCGGCGCGGAACGCGGCGTAGAGCGCGGACAGCTCGCGATACAGCACGCCCATGCTCCACCCGTCGCTGACCACGTGGTGCATGCACAGCAGCAGCACGTGCTCGGCCTCCCCCAGCCGCAGCAGCGAGGCGCGGAAGAGCGGGCCCGCGGCCAGGTCGAAGGGGCGGGCCGCGTCGGCCGCGGCGCGCCGCCGCACCTCGGCCTCGCGCCGCGGCGCGTCGAGGGCCGAAAGGTCCTCCACCGGCAGCCTGAACCCGGCAAAGGGCGCAATCACCTGCACGGGACCGCCCTGCGCCTCGGCCAGCGTGGTGCGCAGCGCCTCGTGCCGGCGGACGATCTCGCCCAGCGCGCGCTCCAGCGCCGGCACGTCCGGCACCCCGCCCAGCCGCAGGGCCGCGGGAAGGTTGTAGACCGCGTTTCCGGGGTCCATGCGGTCCAGGAACCAGAGCCGCTCCTGCGCAAAGGCGGCGGGCGCCGTGCGCGTGCGGCGCATGCGGTCCAGCAGGACCTTGCGGGCGAGCGCCTGTTTTTCGCTCCGGGAAAGCACGGAGGACTCGGCTGACAGGGTCATCGGGTTCCGGGGATAAGCACTGCGGATGCTGGGCGTGCGCAGGAGATCCCCCTGCGCGCAGGGCCGGCCGCCCACGGCGGCGTGGGGGGGGTGCAGGTTCCTTTTCGGAAGGTAACTTTGGATTGGCGGCTGCCTCCCCACGCCTGCTCCGGTGCGCCGCGAGAGGAAGCCGCGCCGCAGACTATAAAGGGTCGGCCCGCGCTTCAGCAAGTGGTCCGGTATGTCGGGATGTGAATTGGCCAGTTCGGACAGTGGCGGTATATACCTCCCGCAGACAAGGCACACTGGCGCGAATCACCGATCGTCAATACTATATTCCGATGGCCCGCAGGGAGCGGTTACGGAGTGCACGGCGCGGGAACGCCGGCCGCGCGCGCACCCCTTTTTTCCTCCACTCCTTTGCCGTACGCCGCCTCCCCCGCAAGGCGGCGCTTTGCCCGTGGCACTCACCTGATCGGACAGTTTGATGTGAATTCGCACTCTCCGGCCACGAGGAACCGCACGCGGCCCGGCCTCGCAGGCGAGGGCTCCGCGGCGCACGCCCCCCCGGGCCCGCACGTCGAGGACAGCTACCCGCTCACGCCGCTGCAGCACGGGATGCTCGTCCAGACGCTGCTGGACCCCGCGGCAGGGGTGAACGTGGAGCAGGTGGTCTGCCGGCTGCGCGAGCCGGTGGACGCCGAGCGGCTGGAACGGGCGTGGACGCGCGCCGTGCAGCGGCACGACGTCCTGCGCACCCGCTTTCTCTGGGCGGACCTCCCCGAGCCGCTGCAGGAGGTGCTCTCCGCCGTTTCGCTGGAGCTGCAGCGCGACGACTGGAGCGGCGTGGAGCCGGCGGAGCGGGAGTCGCGGCTGCAAGACTGGCTGGCGCGTGACCGCGCGCACGGCTTCGACCTGGGCCAGGCGCCCGCCATGCGACTGGCGCTGTTCCGCTTCGCCCCGGACGAGCACGTGCTGGCGTGGAGCTTTCACCACGCCCTGCTGGACGGGCGGTCCGTCGCCCACGTGCTGCGCGACGTGTTCGGCGGCTACGACGCGGGGCCCGGCGGGGACGACGCGCCTGCGCCCCCGCCGCCTCGCTTCCGGCACCACGTCGCCTGGCTGAACGCGCGCGATCCCGCGGCGGACGAGGCGTACTGGGCCGGGCTCCTGCGCGGGGGCAGTACCCCGGAACCGCTGCCGGCCATGCGGTCCACGCCGCGCGACCCCGCGGAGCCCGCCTTCGCCGAGCGCGAGCTGCGGCTCTCGCCGGAGGCCACGGCTGCGCTGCGGAGGCTGGAGCAGGAGCAGGGCGTCTGGATCAGCAGCTTGGTGCAGGGGGCGTGGGCGCTGCTGCTGGGGCGCTACGCGGGGAGCGACTCGGCCGTGTTCGGCGTGGTGCGCGGCGGGCGGGGGTCAGGGTTGCAGGGCGCGGATAGGATGGTGGGGCTGCTGATCAACACCGTTCCCGTCCGGGTGCCCCTGCCCCGGCGCGCGGCGGCGATCGACTGGCTGGACGAGATCGGCGAGGCCAACGCGGCGCTGCTGCCGCACGAGCACGCCGCGCTCCCCGACATCCGACGCTGGAACGGGCTGCACCCCGGCGCCGCCCTTTTCGAAAGCATCCTGGACTACCAGCCGCAGCCCTTCGACGCGTCGCTGCGCGCGCTGGGCGGAGCGTGGGAGGGGCGGAGCTTCCGCGTCGTGAGGCACCCGGGCGCGCCCCTGGTTATCGCCGTCACGGGCGAGACTCCGCTGCGCGTGCGGATCGGCTACGACGCAGACCGCTTCGACGCGGCGGCGGTGGACCGGATGCTGGACCACTTCGCCAGCCTGCTGGGGCAGATGGCGGCGGATCCGGAACGCCGCCTGGCCGATCTGGACCCGCTGGATGCCGCGGAGCGGGCTCAGGTGGTGGAGGAGTGGAACGCTACCACGCCGGCCTGCCGCACGGACGCGCCGGTCCACCGGCTGGTGGAGGAGCAGGCGGACGCGGCACCGGACGCGATCGCGGTCTCGGGAGATGGATTCCGCCTGACGTATTCCGAGCTGGATCGCGCCGCCAACCGTATCGCCCACGCGCTGATCGCGCGGGGGGTGCGGCGCGGGCAGGCGGTGGCGGTGTGCATGGAGCGCTCGCCGGAGCTGCCGGCGGCGCTGCTGGGCGTGCTGAAGGCTGGCGCCGCCTACGTCCCCGTGGACCCGGCGTACCCCGCCCACCGCATCGCCTTCATGCTGCGGGATGCCGGCGCCCCCGTCGTGGTCGCGCAGGCGGCGCTGGCCGAGCGGGTGTCCGGCTTCGGCGCGCGGGTGCTGGCGGTGGACGCCCGGGCGTCGATCGCGGAGCGGTCGTCCGACGCGCGGCCGGCGGTGGACGTCGATCCGCGCGACCTGGCGTACGTCATCTACACCTCCGGCTCCACCGGGCGCCCCAAGGGGGTGATGGTGGAGCACCGCGCCCTCGCCAACCTCTGCGGCTGGCACGGCGAGGCGTTCGGGGTGACGGAGGCGGACCGCGCCACGCTGGTGGCCGGCGTGGGTTTCGACGCCAGCGCGTGGGAGACGTGGCCGTACCTGGCGCGCGGCGCCAGCCTGCACGTGGCGCCGCACGAGCTGCGCACCTCGCCCGCGGAGCTGCGCGACTGGCTGGTGAGCGAGCGGATCACCGTCAGCTTCCTCCCCACGCCGCTGGCGGAAAGCGTGCTGCCGCTGGCCTGGCCGGCCGATGCGCCGCTGCGGACGCTGCTCGTCGGCGGCGACCGGCTGCACTCGCGCCCGTCCGCGTCGCTCGCCTTCACGCTGGTCAACAACTACGGGCCCACGGAGAACACCGTGGTCGCGACGAGCGGCGCGGTGCCGGCGGAAGGCGACGCGCTGCCGTCCATCGGCCGGCCGATCGCGAACACCACGGCGTACGTGCTGGATCGGTTCCTGGATCCGGTGCCGTCCAGCGTTCCGGGCGAGCTGTACGTGGGCGGCGCGCAGGTGGCGCGCGGTTACCTGCGCCGCCCGGCGATGACGGCGGAGCGCTTCACGCCGGACCCGTTCTCGAAGATCCCGGGCGCACGGATGTACGCCACGGGTGATCGGGTGCGCTGGACGGCGGCGGGCGAGATCGACTTCATCGGCCGCACCGACTTCCAGGTGAAGGTGCGCGGGTTCCGCATCGAGCCGGGCGAGATCGAGGCGGCGCTCCGCGGACACCCGGGCGTGGCCGACTGCGCGGTGGTGGCGCGCGAGGACGCGCCCGGCGAGCCCCGGCTGGTGGCGTACGTGGTGGGCGACGCGGACGCCGGCGCCCTGCGCGAGCACCTGGAAAAGACGCTCCCCCCGCACATGGTGCCGGCCGCGTTCGTCACGCTGGCCGCGCTGCCGCTGACCGCGAACGACAAGGTGGACCGCAGCGCGCTCCCCGCGCCGGAGCGGAGGGCCGACGCGTACGTCGCGCCGCGCACCCCGGTGGAAGAGGTGCTGGCGCGGATCTGGGCGGAGGTGCTGGGGCGCGACCGCGTGGGCGTCATGGAGCCGTTTCTGGAGGTCGGCGGCCACTCCCTCGTGGCGACCCGAGTGGTGGCCCGGGTGCGGGAGGTGCTCGACGGCGACGTCGGCGTCGCCGCGCTCCTGGGGCCACACGCCACCATCGCGGCGCTCGCCCCGCGGCTCTCGGAGCGCCGGCCCTCGCCCGCGGCGGACCGCGAGGCCGCGCGGATCGCCGTGCCGGACGCCAGTCCCCAACGTCTCCTTTCCCTGATGGACGAGATGTCGGACGAAGAGCTGGACCTCCTCATCGCAAGCGAACCCTGATCCCGGTGCGGTCGACCGTGTTTAAAGAATCATCCTCCCAGGCCGTTCTCGACCTCGCGCCGCGGCTGCGCCTCCCCAACGGGATGACGGTCATCCCCCAGAGCCGCGTCGAGGCGGAGCACTTCTACGACGACCTGTTCGAGAAGCGCATCTACGCCCGCCACGGCATCGCCCTGGCGCCCGGCGACTGCGTGTTCGACGTGGGCGGCAACATCGGGATGTTCACCCTGTACGTGCACCGCCACGCGCCGGGCGCCCGCATCTTTACCTTCGAGCCGGCGCCCCCGCTGTTCGAGCGGCTGCAGGCCAACCTGCTGCTGAACGGCGCCCACGCCCGCGTCTTTCCCTTCGGCATCGCCGATGCGGAGCGCACCGCGCCCTTCACCTTCTATCCCAACAGCTCGGGGATGTCGTCCTTCTACGCCGACGCGGAGGAGGAGCGCGACGTGCTGCGGGTGATGATGGACCGGCAGCGCGAGGAGGGGATGGAGGGGCTGGACGCGCTGATGGAGTACCGGGACGAGCTGCTGGACGAGCGCTTTCGCGCGGTGGAGATGGAGTGCCGGCTGCGGCCGCTCTCCGCCGTGATCCGCGAGGAGGGGGTGGAGCGCATCGATCTGCTCAAGATCGACGTGCAGAAGGCGGAGATGGACGTGCTGCGCGGGATCGACGACGAGCACTGGCCCGGCATCCGCCAGATCGTGATGGAGGTGCACGACCTGGACGGACGGCTGGCCGAGGTGGAGCGGCTGCTGGAGGCGCGCGGCTTCCGGGTGGCGGTGGAGCAGGACGGCGTGCTGGAGGGGTCCATCCTCTACAACCTGTTCGCCGTCCGCCCCGACGCGCACCCGCGGGCCGGGACGGCGCCCGCCTCGGCCTCCGTCGTCTTTCTGTTTCCCGGCGTGGGCGACCAGTACCCCGGCATGGGGCGCGGGCTGTACGAGGCGGAGCCCGTGTTTCGCGCGGAGGTGGACCGCTGCGCGGAGATCCTGCGGCCCCATCTGGGTTTCGACCTGCGCGACGCCCTCTTCGCGGACGACGGGGAGCGGGACGCGCAGCCGCCCTCCGGCGGGATCGACCTGCGCCGCATGGTGCTCGGCGCGCCCGTCTCCGACGCGGCCGCGCGGCTCAGCCGTACCGAGGTGGCTCAGCCGGCCGCGTTCGTGGTGGGTTACGCGCTCGCCCGACTCTGGGAGTCGTGGGGCGTGTGCCCGGCCGCGGTGATGGGCCATTCGCTGGGCGAGTACACCGCCGCCTGCGTGGCCGGCGTGTTCCGGCTGAAAGACGCGCTGGAGCTGGTGGCCCTGCGCGCCCGCGCCATCCAGGCGCTCCCGGCAGGCGCCATGCTCGCGGTACCGCTCGCCGCGGACGCGCTGGGCCCGTGCCTGGCCGACGGGGCCGCGCTCGCCGCGGTGAACGCGCCGGGGATGTGCGTCCTCTCCGGGACGGACGAGGCGATCGCCCGCGCCGAGCGCAGGCTCGCCGACGCCGGCCACCCCACCCGGAGGCTGGCGGCCACCCACGCCTTCCACTCGCCGCTGATGCGCCCGGTGGCGGAGCGGGTGGCGGCGCTCGCCGCGGGGATGCCGCTGTCGGCGCCGCGCATCCCCATGATCTCCAATCTCACCGGCACCTGGCTCACGGCGACCCAGGCGACGGACCCGGCGTACTGGGCGCAGCACCTGGAGGGGACGGTGCAGTTCGCGGCCGGCGCCGCGGCGCTGCTGGAGCAGCCGCGCCGGGTGCTGGTTGAAACCGGGGCGGGCGGATCGCTGGCCACCTTCGTACGCATGCAGGCGGCGGCGAGCGGGGCCGAGCCCCCGGCGGGGGGCGCCTCCCTGCCCCACGCGGCCGAGCACACCCCCGAGCCCGCCTTTCTGCGCGACGCGCTCGAGCGCCTGCGCGCCACCGGCGTGGTGGCCGACGCGCCCGGCGCCGAGCCTCCGCTCCATCATCCAGCGGACGCCGAAGCAGAGGACGGCGCCGAAGCCCGCACCAGGCGGGCGGCGGAGGACGGAACTCCGGTGGAGCGCGCGCTGGCCGGCGTCTGGCACGAGCTGCTGGGGAGCGAGCCGTCGCTGGACGACGACTTCTTCCTGATGGGCGGGCACTCCCTGGTCGCCGCCCGGCTCATCGGCCGCGTCCGGGAGATGTTCGGAGTGGAGATGCGGCTGCGTACGCTCTTCCAGACCCGCACCGTCGCCGGGATGGCGCGGTGGATCGAGGACGCCCTGCAGGCGCGCGGATAGACGCGCACCACCTCCACCAGCCCGGCGGGACCGCGCGGCGCCGGCTCCGTGGCCGCGGTGCCCCAGCGGCTCGTCGGGAGGGTGAGGAGCGGTTGGGGACGAGTGCGGCAATTCCATCGCGTTCACGAGGTGCCGCACGTTCGGCTGCGGAAATTCCGCTGAAAGCTGCGAGGAGCCGCTGACTCGCAGGCATGCAGCGTGGGCGCTGGGGCTGCCATCGCACCGACCCGGCGAGGCCGAGGCCGACGGCGATGATGATGGGGAAGCCGAAGGTCCAGAACAGCGCCTCGGGCTCGCGCAGAAAGCTGCGGATGCGCGCCAGAGTGAGTTCGCGCAGGGCATTGGGATCATTCATCGCGCAGGGCCCGTCCGGTCATGGCGAGGAAGACGTCGTCCAGCGTGGCGCGGTGGGTGGTGAGGGCGGTCAGTTCGCCGCCGGCGGCGCCGATCACCTCCAGCAGCGGCGGAAGGGTGCGGTGCGGCTCGTCCACCGCCAGCTGCGTCGATTCGCCGCGGCGCGAGACGCGGGTGACGGACGGAAGCCGGCGCAGCCGCTCGTCGGGCGGCGCGGCGGTGGCGGCGAACTCGATGACGTGCGCGCCGCCCAGCGAGCGGATGAGCTCCGCCGGCGTGCCCTGCGCGATGATCTGGCCGCGGTCCAGGATGGCGACGCGGTCCGACAGCTTTTCCGCCTCGTCCATGAAGTGCGTGGTGAGCAGGATGGTGCCGCCGCGCGCCAGGAACGCCTGGCAGATGTCCCACAGCTGCCGCCGCGACTGCGGGTCCAGCCCCGTGGTGGGCTCGTCCAGGAACAGGATGTCGGGCGCTCCGGCCAGCGCGCAGGCCACCGAAAGCCGCTGCCGCTGGCCGCCGGACAGGTGCCGCACCTGCGTGTTCGCCTTCTCCGCCAGCTGCACGAATCCGATCAGCTCCCGCGGCGACGGGCCCTGGCGATAGAACGCGCGGAACATCCGCACGATCTCGCCCACGGTCATCCGCTCGGGGAACTCGCTCTCCTGCAGCTGCACGCCCAGGCGCTCGCGGATGGCGCGCTCGTCGCGGTCCCAGCGCATCCCCAGGATCTCCACCTCGCCGCCGTCGGGGCGCTGCAGCCCCTCCAGCACCTCGATGGCCGTGGTCTTTCCCGCGCCGTTGGGGCCCAGCAGGCCAAAGCACTCGCCGCGCCGCACCTGCAGGTCCAGCGAGTGCACCGCCACCGTCTGCCCGAAGCGCTTGTGCAGCGCGCGGCAGGCGATGGCGGGGGCGCCGGGGTTGGGATCAGCCGTCATGCGTCGGGGATGGAGGTCAGCGGCTGCGCTGCGAACGGGCGCGCGGCGGTTCTCCGCACGCGCGGTGCCGCCGCCGGGCCGGCGCTGCCGCGGCGGGTGGCCGCCATCTGTTTGCTTCGGCGTTTGTTTGGTATGGATTCTGCGTATGTGGACGGGCAACTGGTGGGGTGGCAAATACTTGAACGCATAGCAGGAGAGGGGACGATGACGGACCGCAAGACGCAGGAGCAGGCGGAGGAGAGCAACATGATCAAGGACCCGGACAACTGGGTCACGGGCGACCAGCCGATGACCGGCGCCCAGCGGTCGTACCTGCACACGCTGGCCGAAGAGGCCCACGTGGAGGTGGACGACGATCTTTCCAAGGCCGAGGCCTCGAAGAAGATCGACGAGCTGCAGGAAAAGACCGGCCGCGGTCTGGACTGAACAGCTGCGTCCCCGCGACAACTGCGACCGTGTCCGATGTTTGTTTCCGGACGCGGTCGCTTCCCGCCGCGTTGCGACGAGACGAGCCGAAGGGGGTGATCCGGATTGCGGGTCACCCCTCGCGCGTTCAGCCGCCGGCGGGCAGCATCATGTACCAGGCGCCGCCCAACGGCTCCGAGTGCCAGCCGTTCCAGCCGGCACCCCACTGGTGCGCGGGCAGAAGCGGCTGCCCCGGCAACACGTACACCAGGCGAAGGTCGGAGCGGCCCGACGGCGAAAACGCGACCATCCACGCCGTGCGCTCGGCTTTCTCCACCCCGGCGCGCTCCATCCGCCGCAGGTACGCCTGCAACTCGCTCCGGGTGATTCCGTCGCGCGCCAGCACGTCCGCCAGCACGCGCTCGTTCCGGTCGCGACCCGTGCGCTCGGGCCCGTGTTCCGGGCCGTGGTAGCCGTTGAGGATGACGCGCCCGTTCGCCGCTCCGACGGCGTGGATGCGTGTATCCTTCGCCAGCGCCTCGGCCAGCGGCTGCAGCCGGTCCGCCGCCGCGGCCGCGTACATCTGGCCCGCGATGCGGTTCACCAGCGGCACGGCGGCGATCGTCAGGCCAAGGGCGGCCAGGGCGAGCAGCAGGTGCCGCACCTTGCGCTCGTTCGGCTTCCACAGCGTGTGGATGACCACGCCGAACCCGCCCAGCGCGACGAACATGATCCCGATGACGAGGACGAACTCGAAGGGGCCGGCCGCCAATCCCTCGAGCCATACCCCCGCCCAGACCAGCACCAGGCCGGCGTATCCCATCCCGTAGAACACGCGGTGCGCGTTCACCGGCGTTTCCGGGCCCGGGGCCGCCGCACGGTCGCGCACCAGCGGCGCGAACACGGGCCGGCCGTCGGCCGGAGCGAGGGCGGCCTCCGCATACCGCGTGGGGGTGCTCACGGCGCCCTCCGCGCCTGGGGTTCATCCGCCGGTGGAGCCGCTGCGACCTCAGGGAGAGAAGGGGACGCCGGGGCGGCGACGGAGGCGGTCACAGGCACGTCCACCGGCGTCACCGTCACGGCGGGCGCCGCGGCCACGTCCGCCGATGCCGCTACGGGCGCCGCTGGACGGCGGCGGGCCGTGTTGACCGGGAGGGGGCAGGGCGTCATCCCCTGCAGCCGGGCGCGGTGGCGCGACACGGCGGCCCTGGCGCGCGCGCGTGACACGCTCCAGCTGCGCCAGTCCCCGTCCGTGCGATCCCAGCGCGCCAGCAGCCGTCCGGCCGCGGCGCAGCGAAGCTCCGGGCGCACCGCCGGCAGCGCCGCCAGCAGGGGCGGCACGGCGTCGGCGCTGAGCGAGGCGGCGTACGGGGCGTCGAAGCGCAGCGGGGCGTCCGCGCGGGCGGCGTTCACGCGCACGATCATCCCGTCCGGGTTCACCACGTGCAGCAGCACCAGCACCTCCAGCGCGGTGGTCAGCGCGCCCCACGCGAACCGCTCGCGCCGCCCGCGCAGCACCGTCCAGCCGAACCACGCGAACACCACGCCCAGCCACAGCATGAACGCCGTGGTGTACAGCCGCAGCTCGGTGAGCCCGTACGCGCCCTGGTACAGCCGCATTCGGTGCAGCGCGCTCCCCATGATGACGAACAGCAGCGCCACCTGCGCGCCCGCGAGCACGCGGAAGACTCGCTCGTGCCCCGGCCGCTCGCGGCGCAGCAGCCAGTCCGCCGCCAGCAGCAGCGGCAGCACCATCCCCGCCACCGTCACCAGCTCGAAGAAGCCGCGCCGCGCGTACTGCGAGAACGTGGTCGTCCCCGGCTGCATCACCGCCTGGGCCGTGCCGAAGAAGTAGGGGACCTGGACGATGACGAAGGCCAGGAAGAGCAGGTTGAGCAGGCCGAGCACCATCCCCACCTCCACGATCCCCAGCGCCAGCGCGTCCGGCCGCCGCACGGGCGGTCCCGGCCGCTCGCCGCCCAGCGTCATGGTGCGCAGGATGCCGCCCGCGATCCACGCCACCAGCAGCGCGAACAGCACGTGCCCCACCAGCAGGGGCGCGTCCACGCGAAGGCCTCCGAGAAGGCGCTCGAACCGCGCGTCCGCCGCCGCCAGCAGGGTGCCGAACACCAGCAGCAGCGGCACCGCCAGCGCCGCGCCCCGCACAACGGAGACGCCGTGGCGCGCGGCGCCGTCCGTGCGCACCTCGCTCCAGCGGACGTCGCGGAAGAGCAGGCTCGCGGCGCCCACCGCAGCGTCGCCCGCGGAGGCCGCGACGCCGATGGCGTGGTGCGCCAGCCCCGCCAGCCGCACCTCGCCCCCGCGCGCGCGGAACATCGCGAGACCCAGGATGATGCCCAGCGCCGCCAGGTCCAGCGCTTTGAGCGTCGGCGAGTCGCGCCAGGCGACCAGCACCGCCGCCGCCAGCGCGAGCGGCATCCATCCCACCGCCACGTCGTCCGCCTGCGCCCAGCGCTGCAGGGCGGCGATCGCCATCACCAGCGCCGCCGTCCACAGCACCAGGTTCAGGCCCCAGGGGGCGCTCCGCAGCAGCAGGTCGCCCGCGATCCCCAGCCCCACCGCCGCGCCCGTGACGCCGAGGCCGAGTCGCGTCCGCTCGCTCACCCGCACCGCCGCGCGCACCGGCGCGGCGGGGATGCCGTCCGTCGTGCTCATCGCCCCACCCTCCTTTCCGCCGCCGTCGGAGCGACCATCCAGCGTCGCGCGCTCACCTGGAAACCGAACACCCTTTTCATCCCCCACCTCCACAGAAGAAAATTTCCGCAGACTGCATCCCCCTCCATCTCGCTACCCCTTGCCCGGCGTTGTGCCGACGGCCCGCTCGCCTCTGCGCCGCGCTCGCGGAATGACGTCGTTCGGCTGTACACGCGCCGGTCGCACTCCATCACTCCACACTCCAGCTCCCGCACTCCCGCACTCACGCACTCACGCACTCACGCACTCTTCACGACCCCGAACCGCCGCTCGCGGCCGGCGAACCACTCCACCGCCTCGCCCAGCGCCGCCGGGCCGAACTCCGGCCACATGCGCCGCGTGAAGTAAAGCTCCGCGTACGCGCACTCCCAGAGCAGAAAGTCGCTCAGCCGCTGCTCGCCGCCGGTGCGGACCAGAAGGTCCACGTCCGGCGCGGGCTCGTTTTCGCCGATGGCGCGCGCCAGCAGCGCGGTGAACTCCTCGCGCGACAGGTCACGCGCATCTGCCAGCGCGGCGGCGCGGACCAGCGCGTCGCGGGCGGAGTAGTCGATGGCGATGCGCAGCGTCAGCGCCTCGCCTTCGGCCGTGGCGGATTCCGCCGCCTCGATCTGGCGGCGCAGTGGGTCACCCAGCCGGTCGCGGCGTCCGATGACGCGCAGCCGCACACCATTCTCCACGCAGCGCGCGGTCTCGCCCGCCAGGTAGGCGCGGAACAGGCGCATCAGCGCGCTCACCTCGCGCGGCGGGCGCCCCCAGTTGTCTGACGAGAAGGCGTAGAGCGTCAGCGTGCCGATGCCCAGCCCCGGCGCCCCCTCGACCACGCGCCGAACCGCCTGCGCGCCCTCGCGGTGGCCGGCCACGCGCGGCAGCCCGCGCATGGACGCCCAGCGGCCGTTCCCGTCCATGATCAACGCGACGTGCAGCCCGCCGCGCCGGTCGCCGATGTGGAAAGTGCTTTGCATCGTAAAGTTACGGGGTAAAAAAAGGGACGTTTCAGCGGTCGCGCACGGCCTGGATGAGCGCTTCCATGTGGTTCAGGTACGCCTCCAGCGCGCGGCGGCCGCTGTCGGTCAGGTGAAAGTCGGTGCGCGGCGTGCGCCCCTCGAAGCTCTTGGTGCACTCCACGTACCCCGCCTCCTCCAGCTTGCGCGCGTGCACGCTCAGGTTGCCATCGGTAAGCCCCAGCATCCC
>JAHWJJ010000033.1 GCA_019348475.1 Gemmatimonadota bacterium
TCTACGCCATCGGCGACGTGGCGGGGCCGCCGCTGCTGGCGCACAAGGGCTCGCACGAGGGCGTGGCGTGCGTGGAGGCGATCCACGGCGACAAGCACGCGGGGATCGACTACGCCAACATCCCCAACTGCACCTACTGCCACCCCGAGGTCGCGTCCGTGGGGCTGACCGAGGAGCAGGCGCGCGAGAAGGGGCTGGACATCGAGGTGGGCACCTTCCCGTGGACCGCCAACGGCCGCGCCCTCACCGCGGGGGAGACGGACGGGTTCGTGAAGGTGATCCGCGACAAGAAGTACAGCGAGGTGGTGGGCGCCCACATCGTGGGCCCGCACGCCACGGAGCTGATCGCCGAGTTCGTAGTGGGCCGCCACCTGGAGACGACGATGGAGGAGATGGACCGGGCCATGCACCCGCACCCCACCCTTTCCGAGGCCGTCGCCGAGGCAGCGCTGGCCAGCCTGGGCCACGCGCTGCACATCTAACTCTAGCGCGACGCACAGGCGATGACGCCGAGGCCGGCTCCGGAAGCACTCCGGAGCCGGCCTCGGTGCGTTGGTGCGCGCGCGAACGGCCTATGCCTCCGGTCCAGGCTGATAATCCCGGCTATCAGAGGCAGAAGGGGGGGCAAGGTTCAACCGGTTGGCACCCGCACCACCATCCTCATCGCTCCTCCGCCGCCGGATCGCGGCGGGGCGGCGCGTCTGTTTTCGAGGGGTACTCGCGCTCCACGGGCACCGGACGTGGGACGCCCGTGGGCGGGCCCTTGGCCCATCCGCGTCCCAGCCGCGCCCATCCAGCCCCGGACAGCCCGGCCCGCACGCGCACAAGTAGCGCCGCCGCAACCGCTTGCCTCGTCGCGCGCAAACACCTCGCGCGGGGCATGGCCGTTGCCCCTCCACCGGCTCCACACCCGGGCACCGGCGCCCGCTCACCCCGCGTGGACCAGGAAAACGGCCGGCCGCGGCCGTCCAATCCATGCCGGCGCGCCGTCCCCCCCGGGCCGGGCCGCGCGAGCGACGACCTTCCGCACCCACAGGAGGATGCGATGGCGGATCCCAAGACGTACCACTTCAAGCTGCCGCCCTACCTGGGCGCCCCCCTGGCCGAGCCGCCGCACGCGTGGTATCCCGGGGTGCAGGCGGTGCAGGCCGCCACCACCAGCGACAGGAACGCGCACGGCGACGGCGAGGTGCGCGCGTTCGTCATCCACGCCACGGACGGGGTGAGCTCGAGCGGCGCCATGTCGGTGATGTTCGGCGGGCAGGGGAGCTGGCACTGGCTGATCCCCGACGAGAACGAGCCGGAGCACAAGCAGAAGATCTGGGCGTGCGCCCCGGAGAAGCGCGCGGCGTGGCACGTACGCAACAGCAAGTCGCACCCCGACGTGAACGGCGGCAAGCGCTACGTCAACTACTGGAGCCTGGGGGTGGAGATCGTCAACACGATGGACGCGGACCCGTTCTCCGACTGGCAGGTGCAGATGACGGCGGACCTGGTGCGCTACGCCTGGAGCAAGTACCCCAACCTGGTGGACGTGGTGAGCCACGCCAAGCTGGACCCGCAGCGCCGCAGCGACCCCGGCCGGGACTTTCCGTGGGAAAAGTTCCAGAACCTGGTGCTGGCGCCGCTCCCGCAGCCGCCGCTGGTTCCCGTGGCCGCCGCGGGGCTGCTGCGCATCGTGGGGCCCGACGGGGAGGAGATCGACTGCGACCCGCACTTCGACGATGGCGTGACGGTGGCGCACGCGCGGCCGCTGGTGGAGGCGCTGGGGTTCACCGTTCACTACGAGGACGGGCCGCCGAAGACCATGCGCATCGCCCGCGGCGGCGGCTGATCCCGCCCCTGCCGGGCCGGCGCGTTCGCAGAGGCGCGCGGCGCCTGGTCTGCGCCGCGCCGCGAAACTTTGGGGCGTGCGCGGCGTACTCATCGCCGCGCATCCAGGCATCCCCGTCCCCCCGAAGCCCGCCCCGGGGGGACGGGCTCGCCGCATCCCGCGCACCCCCGGCGGCCGCATCCTCCCCGGGCGCCCGCGATCCACCGCATCTCCCCCCGGTTTCGAATGCCGTCATCCACGCTCCACGCCCCCGCCCGTGCGCCCGCGCGCGGTGCCCCGGCTGCCCCGGCCGCGGCGGTGCCCTGGCACGTGTACGCGGTGCTGTTCGCGTCCACCAGCGTCATCATCGGCGTGCTGTGGGACATCTCGTGGCACCAGAGCATCGGGCGCGACACCTTCTGGTCGCCGCCGCACATGGCCATGTACCTGGGGGGGGTGGTGAGCGGCATCGCGTGCGGATGGCACGTGCTGCACACCAGCTTCGCGGGCTCGCCCGAGGAGCGGGCGGGGACGGTGAGCTTCTGGAAGTACTTTCACGGCTCGCTGGGCGCGTGGGTGTGCATCTGGGGCGCCATCGCCATGCTCACGTCGGCGCCGTTCGACGACTGGTGGCACAACGCCTACGGGCTCGACGTGAAGATCCTCAGCCCGCCGCACGCCGTGCTGGCGCTGGGGATCCTGGCGATCCAGGCGGGGGCCATGCTGATGGTGCTGGCGCTGCAGAACCGCCACGGCGACCGGCGCGCGTTCCGCTGGATGTTCGCCTACGCGGCCGGGCTGGTGCTGATGAACCTGACGACGATGTCCAGCGAGTACACCTGGCGCGTGTACCAGCACGGCACGCTGTTCTACCAGGTGGTCGCGGGGCTGGTGCCGCTGGTGCTGGTGGCGCCGGCGGTGGCGGGGCGGCTGCGCTGGCCGGCGACGGCAGCCGCGAGCGCGTACATGGGCGTGCTGCTGGCGCTCACCTTCATCCTCCCCCTCTTCCCGGCGGAGCCCGGGCTGGCGCCGGTGCGCAACCCGCTCACGCAGATGATGCCGCCGCAGTTCCCGCTGCTGCTCATCGTCCCCGCCGTGGCGGTGGACCTGGTGCTGCAGCGCTGGGGGGCGCGAAAGAAGGGATGGATGCTGGCGGCGGTGCTGGGCGTGGTGTTCGTCGCCGCGCTGTTTGCGGCGCAGTGGCCGTTCGCCGACGTGCTCAACTGGCTGGCGACCCGCGAAACCTTCATGAACCAGCACCTGCGGCCGTACATGAACGGGCCGGACTCGTCGTTCGCGCGAGGCGAATACTTCAACGCGGCCTCCGGGGCGGCGCTGGCGCAGGGGCTGGGCATCGCCGTGGTGCTGGCGGTCCTTTCCGCGCGCGCCGGGCTGGGGTGGGGCAGCTTCATGGCGAGGGTAAAGCGATGAGCGCGGCGATCCTGGTCCGGCGGATGGGCCGGCGCCTGGCGGCCACGGCGGGCGCCGCGGCGGCGATGGTGCTGCTGTCGGCGCACGTGGGCAGCCCCAACGTCTTCTACGAGGGCGCCGCGGGCCCGTATCCCGTGCGGGTGGTCGTCCGCCCGCCGGGGGTGATCCCCGGGCTGGCGGAGATCTCCGTGCGCATTCCCCGCGGCGACGTGCACCGGGTGACGGTGCAGCCGGTGCGCTGGGACCTGGGGACGAAGGGCGCGCCGCGCCCGGACCCCGCGCTGCCGGTGCCGGGCGAGCCGCGGCTGTGGAGTGCGGAGTTGTGGTTCATGGACTTCGGCTCGTACAGCGTGCACGTGGCGGTGGAGGGCGCGGCCGGCACGGGCACCGTGATCGTCCCGGTGCCCGCCGTGGCCACGCAGACGCTGGGGATGAAGCGCGGGATGGCGCTGGGGCTGGCGGGGCTGGGCGTGTTCCTCTTCGTGGGCGCGCTGACCATCGTGGGCGCGGCGGTGCGCGAGTCGGTGCTCCCCCCCGGCGAGGTGCCCGACGCGCGGCGGCGGCGCAGGTCGTGGATCGCGCGCGCCGTCGCCGTGCCGGTGCTGGCGCTGGCGCTGCTGGGCGGCAGCCGGTGGTGGGAGGCGGAAGACCGCGCCTACGCCGGCAACCTGTACCAGGCGCCGGAGACGGAGGCCACGGCTGCCGTGGAGGGGGGCCGGCGCGTGCTGAACCTCGCGATCACCGACAGCAGCTGGGGGCGCTTCTCTCCCCTGCTGCCGGACCACGGCAAGCTGATGCACATGTTCCTGATCCGGGAGCCGGCGATGGACGCGTTCGCGCACGTTCACCCGGTGCGGGCGGACGGCCGGAACTTCGGCCTGGCGCTGCCGGCGGAGCTCCCCGCGGGGACGTACCGCCTTTACGCGGACGTGGTGCACGAGAGCGGCTTTCCGCAGACGCTGGTGGACACGGTTGTGATTCCCGCGGCGCCGGCCCGTTCGCCGGGGGCGGTGGACGGGGACGACTCGTGGCGCGTGGGCGGCGGCGAGGCCGGGACGGCCGCGCGGCTGGAGGACGGGTCGACGATGACGTGGGAGCGCGACGCGCAACTCGCCGCCGGGCGCGAGACCACGCTGCGCTTTCGCGTGGCGGACCCGGCCGGCGCGCCCGCCGCGCTGCAGCCGTACATGGGAATGCTGAGCCACGCCGCCGTGGCCCGCGACGACGGCTCGGTGTTCGTGCACCTGCACCCGGCGGGGAGCGTCTCCGCCACGGCGCAGCAGCTGTTCGCGCAGCGCGAGCGCGGAGACACCACGCGCGCGGCGGACGGAAGCCTGGTGGTGCGCGCGCCGCAGGACCACGCGATGCACGCGGCCGGCGCGCAGCCGGGCGTGGTCTCGTTCCCGTACGAGTTTCCGAAGCCCGGCCGCTACCGCATCTGGGTGCAGGTAAAGCGCGACGGCCGCGTGCTCACCGGCGCCTTCGACGCGGACGTGCGCTGACGGGCTCTACCGGAAGCCCCGGCACAAACCACTGGAATGGAGGGAGCGGAGAACGGTTCTCCGCTCCCTCTGTCCTATGTGGCCTTTTCCGCAGCAGGAGGACGCTCACGCTGATACTGGTGTGAACCGGTGGCTGCGCTGGAGCGAAGGTTCATGTAAGCGCTTCCGGAGTCGACCAAGAACGGGAGAGACCGCACGGGCTCGCGACCCGCGCCGCGCCCATTCTCTCGATCGGCTCGAAATCGAGAGGGTGGAGGGAAATCCGGGTGCGCTGTCCTTCTACAGGGGTGGAACGTCGGCAGGAGCACGATTCACCCCTCTTGGAAGGAACCCCCAATGTTCACGCCACGTTGCTCCGGATCCGGGCGCATCGGTGCCCTGGTCTGGCGCCCCCGCATGGCGGCGCCGCGCTGGCTGCCCGCCCTCGCCGCCGCAGCGCTGCTGTCCGGCTGCGCCACCATGGGCGGCCGTTCCTCCGTCCCCTGCACGTCCGGCGCGGCCCCCCGCATCGGCGTGCCGGCGCCGCAGTGCAGCGTCAGGGACTTCCAGTTCAACGGGGCCACCCGCGAGCCGGCGCCGTACGCGTCGTTCCCGCAAGCCACGTCGATCCGCGTGGTGGTGACCGACGCAAATCCCTTCCTGTACGCCTACCAGATCCAGGCGGAGGACCAGCGGGTGAACGAGGCGTCGATCACCGAGTTCTTCAATTTTGCGTTCGGCATCAGCTTTCCCAAGGCCGCGGGACGGGCAGGGGTTTCCGGTGCCGCTCCCCCGGCGGCCGCGGCAGACGACGCAGGTGTCGCAGACGACGCAGACGACGTATGCGCCGTCGACGCGATGGAATCCGCGTTCATCTCGCGCGTGGAACGGGCGGCGCAGCAGCACGGCGCCATCGCCGCCGACTTCGCCCTCATCCAGCACATCTCGGAAGCGGCCGACGACTCGCTGAAGGTGCACTCCGCCGTGTACCTGCACCCCGAACGGCTCGCGCCCCAGGTGCAGGCGGCTGCGTTGGACGCCGTACGCATACACGACCACTTCGCCACCGACGTGGGAGACCTGCGCCGCGAGCTGGACGTGGCCATCCCCGCCTGGACGGCGACCGTGGCCGCGCTGAACGCCGACGCGAGGCACGTCGCGGACGCGAATGCCTGCCCGGAGGTAACCCAGGCAGTGAAGTCGGCGGCCCTGCTGGTGGCCGACACGGCCGCGTTCCGCTCCGGCCTGGCTTCGGTGGCGAGCAAGCTGGACGAGGCTGCCGCGGCGCGGCAGAGGCTCTTCACGACCGCCGAGGACCGCGGCCGCTTTTACTACACCACCCTCTTGAAGCGGTATGACACGCCTCACGACGTGACGGTGACCGTTCGGAGAAAGACGCTCGCGCCCAAGGACACCTTTCACCACGTGGCGTCGCAGCGCCTGAACGTGGGGGGTCGGGCGCGCTTCTCGTTTTCCGCGGGGCTGGGATGGACGTCGCTGGGCACCACGACCTACGCGGTGTCGCGGCGGTTCGTCACCCCGGTTGCGGGAGCGAACGACACCGTGAACGCGGTGGTGGTCGCCAAGGAGAACTCCGACGCGCAGGTCTTCCCGATGGTGACGTTCAACACCCGCCTCACCCCGTCGCCCTGGCCGGCCAATCTGCACCTGGTGCTGGGCGTGGGGGTCTCGCGCGCCGACGCCAGGCCGCTCCCGGGGTACCTGGTGGGGCTGGGGCTCGACGGGCTGGGGCAGCGGCTGGTGGTAACGGGAGGCCTTTTTCTGGGCGAGGAGCACCGGCTGGGCGGCGGCCTGCGGGTAGGCGACCGCGTTCCCGGATCGGAGCAGACCGTACCCATGCAGCGGCGCATGGTCGGAAAGCTGGGCGTGGGGCTCACCTATCGTATCTTCAGTCCACTTTGAAAAAGAGCAGCGACAACCATGAGCATCCTGCGGTTCCTCGCGACGGGCGCGCTGGCGTGGTCGCTGGTCGCGTGCGACCTGGGCTCGGCCACCGGCGTCGAGCCGGAGCCTGGGCCGGCGCTGGTTTCCCTGACGGTCGCCACGCCTTCGCTGCCGGCCGACGGGCGTGCAGTGACGGTGGTACGCGCGGTCATTCCCGCCGAGTCGCGCGTGCTCCCGCGGCAGGTGACCTTTTCCACCACCGCCGGTGCCTTTGCCCCCGGCACCGCCGACTCCATGAGAGCCACGGTGACCGCCGATGAGAACGGGGTGGCGGTGGCGCTGCTGCGCGCACCGGCAGCACCCACGCTTGCGCTGGTGCGGGCCCAGGCCGGCGGCACCACGCTGCAGGACTCCGCGCGCTTTACCCCCGCGCCCGCCGATCTGGCCCTGCTCACGCTGAGCGCCGACTCGGCGGCGGCCGACACGGTGACCACCATCCTGGTCCGCGCGGTCATCCCCCGCACCTCCACCCTGGCCCAGCGCAGCGTGACGTTCCGGACCACGCTGGGGCGCTTCGACGACGACGGCAGCGTGACCGTCGAGGCGGACTCCGCCGGCGTCGCCACGGCGCTGCTGCGCGCCCCCGGCGCACCGGGGCTGGCGCTGGTGACCGCCGCGGCGGGGAACACGGTGCTGCAGGACACCATCCGCTTCTACCGCGCGCCGCCGGACCTGCTGGCGCTCACGCTCGCGGCCGACTCGCTTGCGGCGGACGGCGCCAGCACAATGCTGGTGCGGGCCACTGTGCGGCGCGGCACCGCCCGCACGCCCCGGAGCGTCACCTTCTCCGCCAGCAGCGGAACCTTCGGCGGAGGCACCAACGAGATCACGGTGCCGGTGGATTCGTCCGGGACGGCCACCGCGCTGCTGCGGGCGCCCGCCGATCCCACGCAGGCGGTCGTGCGGGCAACGGCGGGGAACGCGTCGCTGGACACGGTGATCCGCTTCGTCCGCGCGCTCCCGGAGACGGTGGTGCTCTCCGCGGACAGCTTCCGGGTGCCCGCCGGCGCAGGGAGCACGCTCCGGGTGACGGCCGCCCTGCGGCGCTCCATCGGCACCGTCTCGCCCGGCGCCACGGTGCACTTTTCTGCGCTGCGCCCCGACGGCACGGCGATCGGCTGGTTCGCCGCCGAGACGGTGAGCAACACCTCGGGCGTGGTCACGGCCACGTTCACCCCCGGCGAGACGGATTACCGGGGCCCCGTGCGAATCGTCGCCGCGATGCAGCGGCCGGGCGGGGGAATGGTGCAGGCGGAAATGACGATCATCATCGCTGATCCGTCGTAGCACCCGCACAGCGGCCGAATCAGCAGAGCGCCTGCTGATTCGGCGCATCCTCCGTGAGGCTTTCCTGTTCAGCTCGCGGCGGAAAGCTCGGAGGTGCAGGCGGGGCAGCGGACGGCGGCGAGGTGGATGCGCGAACGGCAGAAGGGGCAGTCCTTTTCCGCGGCCGCCGGCGCCGCGGCCTCCCGCTCGCGCAGGCGGGTGTAGGCGCGCACCAGCAGGTACACGGCAAAGGCGGTGATCAGGAAGGTGATCAGGTTGTTGATGAAGACGCCGTAGCTCACGATCGGCGCCCCCGCCTCCACCGCCTGGGCACGCGACGCGAATTCGCCGCGGCCCAGGTTCACGTACAGCTCGGAAAAGTCCACGCCGCCGGTCGCCATCCCGATCGGCGGCATCAGGATGTCGTCCACGAACGACTTTACCACCGTGGCGAACGCCGCGCCGATGATGATGCCGACCGCCAGGTCCATCACGTTCCCGCGCACGACGAACTTCCGAAAGTCCCCGATCATCCTCGTCATCCCGTCCGTGTGTGAGCCCGCCGTGGATTGCCGGAATGTATGCAGCGGACTCCCAGCAATCGCAACGGAAATGTTGCGCCGCAGGGGAAGAAAAGAATTGCGGTCACGCCGGTGTACGGGGGCTGGCTTCATCCAGGAGTGCGTTACGTTTGATCGAGCGCTTTCAGTGACCCGTGCACGCGTACAGCACCCTGGCAGGGCGGTGGACATGCGAAATGAATTTACCGCGATCATAGAGCGCGACGGCGAGTGGTTCATCTCCTACTGCCCTGAGATTCCGGGGGCAAACGGCCAGGGTAGGTCCAGGAAGAGTGTATCGACAACCTGATTCAGGCGATCGCGCTCATTCTGGAGGATCGCCGTGAAGACGCTCTCCGCGGCGTCCCCGCAGACGCCGAGCGCGAGACGGTTCTGGTCGGATGAAGCGCGGTGCGCTTCTCCGCCACCGTCGCCTGCATGGCTGTTACCTGAGGGCGCACAAGATCTGCCGCGGCCTGAGCATCCCCGAGTTGGGCCGCTAAAACGGTCGTGCCTCACCTGCGAATGGGCGAATAGCCCCGCGCTCGTCGCGGGGCTTTCGCCGTTTTCGGGGCGAGGGACGTCGCTGCCGTCCGGCAGGCCGTGGGGCGCGGCGGCGGAGCTCGTTGCGGGTCGGGCATCGAGGCTCTGGAGCTGCTCGCGGCCATCGCGTCGACCCCAATCCGCGGACAGAATCGGGGCCGCGAGTACAACGTTCGGAAGCAGGCCACCAGATCGGGCGAGTAGATTCCTCGGTCGGCGCCAGGCGACCTGCCGGCACCCCGGTCCCGCGCGGCGCCTCCTTCGGAATGACAGATTCGGGTTCCGGAGTCGGTGCCAGCCGCGCTCATCCATTCACCCGTTCACCCGTTCACCCGTTCACCCCTTCACCCCTTCACCCCTTCACCCGTTCACCCCTTCACCCCTCCTCCTCCGGGACGTTGGCGAAGGCGATGCCGAAGGGGCAGATGCCCACCTGCACCGTGCGCTCCACCGCGCCGTCGCCGTTCAGGCGGTACATCTCGCCGGGCGTCTGGCAGCTGCCCGCGTTGACCGTGTGCAGCCGCCCGGCGTAGCCAAAGCCCAGCCCCGACACGATTCCCGATCCCCCCGGCTGGATCGCCGCGTCCGGCCCCACGCGAAAGGTGCGCGTCCGCGGGTCCCACACCATGATGCCGCCGCCGTAGCTGCCCACGTACAGGTCACCGCGAGGCGAGGCGGCGATGGAGGACGGGAACTCGCCGAAGCCGGTGTGGTTGGACTCCTCGGCCAGCGTCTGCAGGTTGACCACCGAGAGCGAGCCGTTGTTGCCGCCGAAGGAGCCGCTGTTCAGCACGTACAGCCGGCTGCCGACGATGGCCCCCGCCGACGGGTTGATGCCGGTGAGCTGCACCGTGCGCACCACCCCCAGCTGCGCGTTCAGCACCGTGACCGAACCGGGGCCCGCGGGCGCGAAGTTCACCAGGTTTCCGTTGAGCACGTAGACGCGCCCCCCGTCGCTGATCACGGCCGCGGGGTAGGTGCCCACGGCCACCTCCGCGCCCGCGGTGCCGCGCAGCACGTTCACCGGCGTCACGCTGTTGCGGCCGGGGTTGGCGACCACGGCGATGCTGTCGTTCACGAAGTCCGACCCCGTGGCCCCGGAGTTCGCCGGCAGCGCCACCCGGCTCTGCACCGCGCCCGTGCGCAGGTTCACCACCGCGGCAAAGGGGTAGATGCCCAGCGGCACCACCGCGTACGCCCCGCGCGCCGAAACGCCGACCGGCGTCCCCTGCGCGCCCAGCCCCACGGTGCGCGCCTGCACATTGGCGCCGCCGTCCACGGGCACCAGCGACAGCGAGTTCTCCACGCTGTTCACCGTGAGCACCAGGCGCTCGGCGATGTCCGGCTCGTTGGGCCCGACTTCGCAGGCGGAGGCGGCCAGGGGAAGGGCGGCCAGCGCGGCGAGCCGGCGGAAGAATCGGGTCTGCATGGGTCTATCTTTCGGTTGATGTGAGGCCCGTGCGCGCCACGCGCACGTCCAGCCGAACCCGGCGTCCGGGCTCGGGAAATCCCGCGATCAGCGAATTCTTTTCATCCAGCACGCGGTCCACGTCCACCGCGGCCGTCATCGTCCATCCGCCCACGCGCCAGTCGCGGCCGGCGCGCAGCGCGGTGCTCCAGAAGCCGGGGAGCGCGTTCACCCGCGCGGCGGCGGGGTAGCGCACCCCCGTGTAGCGGCCGAACAGGTCCACCCGCCACCCGCCGCCCCGCCACTCCGCCCCGGCGGACGCGGCGTGGCGCGGGCGGTAGGGGAGCTGGATGCCGCGCACCCCCGGCTCGTCGTACGTCACGCGGGCCAGTGACCAGGCGCCGCTCAGCCGCACCCCCGCGCCCGGCAGCCGCACCTCCGCCCGGGTATCGATCCCCCGGCGAAGGACGTCCACGTTCCTGGGGCTCCAGCGAAAGCGGAAGTCGGGAAGCCACAGGATCATCCCCCGCACGTCGCCCGCGTACGCAGCCGCCTGCGCGCTCACCTCCGCCCCGGCGGAGCCGGTGGACGCGGACGCGCCCACCTCCCACTCGTTGGGGACCCGCTCCGGCCGCAGCTCCGGGTTCGGCTGCACCCCCACCCCCGCGCGAAAGAACTGGTCCCCCAGCGAGGGCGGGCTGTAGCTGCTGCGGTTGGCCAGGTGGATGCGGACCATGCCCACCCGCGTCCCGGCCGTCAGCGCGCGGCTCAGGTACACGTCCTCGGTCACCCCGTCGCGGTCGATGCGCCCCTCGGCGGAGAGCGTGACCCCCCGCGATTCGGCCGACGCGTGGGCGAACGCACCGGCGTCCGTGCGCCGGCGGGGGGCGGTCTGGGCCAGCGCGCCCGCGTCCACCCGCTGCGCCGACGCCTCCACGCCGCCGCCCCACCCGCGCAGCCAGCGGGAAAGGGAATAGGGAACAGGGAACAGGGAATAGCGGGCGGCGGGGTCATCGACTCCGCTCGGCGCAATCCGTTCCGCCTCCACCCGCAGCGACGCCTGCCGCACGCGCGTGGTGTCGTCGTACGCGGTCCCGAACGGCGGCAGCGGGTCCGCGTACCGCACCCGTTGCGCGGCGCCGGAAACGAGCGCGGACACCGCCCCCCGCCCGGACGCCCGCCGCCAGCCGATCGACGCACGCCCGCGCTCCATCTCCTGCCGCGCGGCTGGAGACGGCGTGTGGTCTTGGCCGGGGAGCCCGCGCTCCAGCGCGTCCCATCCGCCGCGGACCCGCAGCTCGCCCCCCGCCGCGCGCGCTGCGAGGGCCGCGAAGGCGCTCCACTCCGCCAGGTCCGCGTTCCGGCGCCGGACGACCGCGGGATCGTCCACCGACCGCGGGTGGTCGAACGCCCCCTCGATGTGCCGCGCCTCCCCCCCCGCCTGCACCACCAGGCCGGAGCGCCCGCTCCCCCACTCCCCGCGCCCCGCCCGCTCCTGCAGCGTGCCCACGGAAAGCTCCGCCGCGCGCCGGACCTCCGCCGCGCGCGTCTCGATCAGCACCACCCCGGCGGCGGCGCGCGGACCGTACCGGGCCGAGCGGGCGCCGGGAAGAACGGTGACGCGGTCGATGGAGTGCGCGGGGACGGCGCCCAGGTCCGCCTCGCCGCTGACGGGGTCGTTCAGCGCAACGCCGTCCACCAGCACCAGCACCGCGTCCGCCGTGCTCCCGCGGATGCTGACCGTCCGCGCTCCCGTGGCGCCGGTGGAGCGGACGACGACGCCGGGAACCCGCTCCAGCACCTCCGCGGCCGTCCGCGCGCCGGCCGCCTCGATCTCCGCGCGGGACACCCGCGTCCCCCCCTCCGCCGGCTCCGCCTCCGCCGTCACCCGCACCGCCTCCAGCGCCACCGCCGCGGGGGCGAGCCGCACCTCCAGCCACGTCTCCTCGCCGTTGCGGACCTCCGCCGGCAGCTGACCGGCCGCATATCCCGCCCGGCTCACGCGGACGCGGTACGTCCCCGGCTCCACCCCGCGCAGGCGGAAGCGGCCCGTGCCGTCGGTCCACGCGCGCGCGCCCAGCTCCGCCACCTCCACCGCCGCCGCCTCCACCGGCGCCCCCGTCCCCGCCTCCACCACGCGCCCGGCGATCTCCCCCGGCCGCTGCGCCGCCGCCGGCGCGGCGAGGAGCAGCGCGGCGATCATCCCCCCGACGGCCATCAGCCCGCGCATCAACCGCAGCTGGCTCGAGCGCGCCCCGGAGTCGCATTGGGGTGAAGGCGGGCTCTGGAGACAGGTAGCGGGCCCCGCGCCGCGCCCCCTCCGCTCGCCTGGGCTCGCACCTCCCCCGAAAACCCCCGGGGGAGGTTGGGGTGGGGGAGGATCCTGTGTTCTTTGCACGTCTCGGTGCGGGGTCATGGGCCGCACGGCGTCCCCTCCCGACGGCCCCCGCCGACGCAGCTCGATGGCATTCGAACTGGAACCCGGCGCTTCATCAACCTCCCCCAGCAGTTTTGGGGGAGGTGCGAGCCTAAGCGAGCGGAGGGGGCGCGGCTGGAGGTCCGCCTCGCGCGCGCAGCTTCCCCCCTCTCCCGGCGCGGCCGGCGAGCGGAGGGGGCGCGGCTCGGAGTCGCCGCCGCGGTGTAAATGGTCACGCCGCATGCGACCGCCCCTCCCCGTGCGCCATACGCACGCACTGCTCGCCGGCCAGCGGCACCACCTGCGGCGCGCCGGTGTCCGGCCCGGGGCCGGGGTGCGGCACGATCTCCACCGGCCAGCCGTACACGCGCTCCACCGTTTCCCGCGTCAGCACCTCGCGCGGCGTGCCCTCGGCCGCCACGCGGCCGCCGTCCAGCAGCACCAGCCGGTCCGCGTAGCGCGCCGCCAGGTTCAGGTTGTGGGTGACCAGGAGCACCGTCTTTCCCGCGTGCCCCAGGTCCCGCAGCAGCTCGAAAATCGCCATCTCGTGCGCCACGTCCAGCGACGCCGTGGGCTCGTCCAGCGCCAGCGTGGGCGCCTGCTGCGCCAGCGCGCGCGCCACCCGCGCCCGCTGCCGCTCCCCGCCCGACAGCGTGGGCACCGGGCGCGCGGCGAGATCGGCGACGTCGCAGCGCCGCATCGCCTCCTCGACCGCGCGGCGGTCGGCGTCCCCCTCCCGCCGCCACGCGCCCAGGTGCGGGTAGCGCCCCATCCCCACCAGCTCGCGGACGCTGATCGGGAAGACGCTCTCCTCCCCCTGCGGCACCACGCCCACGGCGCGTGCCAGCGCATCCCGCCCCCAGCGCGCCACCGGCGTCCCCCCGAACTCCACCGTCCCCGCCGAGGGGGGGAGGATGCGCAGCAGCAGCCGCAGCAGCGTGGACTTGCCCGACCCGTTGGGCCCCAGCACGGCCGTCGTGGTCCCGGCCGGGATCTCCAGCGACAGGTCGAGCACGGCGGGACGGGACGATTCCGGGTACCGGAACGTCAGCCCGGCGCAGCGCCATCCGCTCACGCAGCCCTCCTGCGCAGGATCCAGAGAAAGAACGGAACGCCGACGAACGCCGTCACCACGCCGATCGGCAGCTCGGTGGGCGCCGCGGCGGTGCGGGCGAGCACGTCCGCCAGCACCAGGAAAGTGGCGCCCAGCAGCACGGACGCGGGGATCAGAAAGCGGTGGTCCGGCCCCCACAGCATGCGCACCACGTGCGGGATCACCAGTCCCACGAAGCCGATCACGCCGCTCACCGCGACCGACGCGGCGGTGAGCAGCGAGGCGGTGCCGTACGCGGCCAGCTTCACGCGCTCCGTGCGCACCCCCAGGTACGCCGCCGTCTCTTCGCCGATGGAAAGCAGGTTCAGCGGCCGGGCCAGCGCCGCCATCAGCAGCAGCGCGGGGCCGCCGGCCAGCGCCAGCAGCCCGATCTCCCGCCAGGTGGCGCCGCTGAAGCTCCCCATCATCCAGAAGAGCGCCGCGCGAAAGCTCTCCGCATCGCTGAAAGTGAGGACCAGCAGGATGCAGGCGTTGAAGAACGCCCCCGCCACCACGCCCGCCAGCAGCAGCACGCGCGTGTCCAGCGTCCGCCCCGCGGAAGCCGCCAGCCGCAGGACGAGGACGATGGAGAGCGCCGCGCCGGCGAACGCCGCCAGCGCCACCGTCCCGCTGGCCGCGCTGGCGCCCAGGACGATGACCGCCACCGCCCCCACCGCCGCGCCGCCGGAGACGCCCAGCACGTACGGCTCCGCCAGCGGGTTGCGCAGCAGCGCCTGAAAGCAGGCGCCGCTGGCGGCCAGCGCGCCGCCCACGAGCGCGGCCAGCAGCGAGCGCGGCACCCGCAGCCGCCGGACGATGGCCACCGTGGCCGGGTCGCCCGCGCCGCGCAGGGCGTCCACCACCTCGCGCGTCCCCAGCCGCACGGCGCCCAGGCGCACGCTCAGCAGCAGCGCGCCCGCCAGCACGGCGGCCAGCAGCAGCAGGCGCGCGAGGGGCTTCACCGCCCCGCGAGGTCCGGGTGCAGCGCATCGCGGAAGCGCCGCGCCGTCTCACCGATCCCCGGGCCCATGCGGTTCACCCGGTCGGCGGGGAGCGCGTGCACCCTCCCCGCGCGAAAGGCGTTCAGCTCGCGCCAGCCGGGGCGTTTGGCGAGCTCCGCCACCCGCGCCGCGCCGCCCTCGCCCACGGGGAGCAGGATCACCTCCGGCTGGCGGCGGACCAGCTCCTCCATCGAGACGTACTGCGGCTGGCCGGTCACGTCGGGGAACGCCGTGCGCCCGCCGGCCACCTCCATCAGCTGCACCGTGAACGTCCGGGGCCCCGCCGTCATCAGCGGCTCGTCGCCCACCACGTAGAACGCGGTGCGCGGCGCGCGCCCGGCCACCGAGGCGCGGACCGCCTGCAGCTGCGCGCGCACCGCGGCCGCCACGGAGTCGGCGGACGAGTCGCGCCCGGTGACGCGGCCAAGGACGCCGATGGTGCGGAAGACGTCGGCGGTGTCGGTGGTGCGGACGGCCAGGTAAGGGATGCCCATCTCGCGCAGGCGGTCGCGGACCGGGTTTGCGCCGGCGGAGTGCCAGCCGATCACCAGGTCCGGCCGCAGCGCCACCAGCCGCTCCAGCGACGGGTCCAGCCCGCCGCCCACGGAGGCGACGGCATCCACCCCCAGCCCGGTGTCGTAGTCCGAACGCCCGACCAGCTGGGGGAGGGCCCCGATCGCCACCAGCGTCTCCGTCGCGTTGGGCGCCAGCGAGACGATGCGTTCGGCGGGGGACGCGAGCCGCAGCGTGTCGCCGGCGTCGTCCACCACCGCGATGGGCGGCGACGCCGACGAGGACGCGGAGGCGTCCGGCGCGGCCTCGGCGCACGCCCCGAGCGCCAGCAGCGCGGCCAGAGCGGCGGAGCGAACGAGGTGGATCGCGGTGCGTGGGGGCGACAAAAAGCCCGTCCTTCCGGAATACGCGGAAGGGACGGGCACGGATGGCGCGGACGGAGCACGCGTATGACGCGTGGTGCCGGCCCGGCATACGATGGCCCCGCTCCCCTCCCGCGAGGGGTTTGCTGATTGCGGGAGCAGAGGGGGCCGCGTCTCCTGGCTCGAGGCGGTCGCCGCTCGCCTTCCCGGGCTGGTGCCCAGTGGCGGTTGAGCGGGACGGGGCCGGCGATGAATGCCGGGCCTCTTACAGTGGCGGGGCCGCGCCGGAGTTACACCGGCTTCCGTGAGGCCCCCTCGCTGCTATGTCGTCGGCCAAGGTAGTGGGGCGGGGGCGGGATGTAAAGTGCAGGGAATAGGGAATAGGGAATAGGGAATGGGGAATGGGGAATGGGATCTGACGAATGAAATCTCGCGCATCTTGCGCAAGATTTGCTCGAGGTACCCGCTGGAGCCGTTGCAAACGCTGGAGTTTGCCTGTCGCAGTCGGAGCGGGCTGGAACCTGGCGCGGCTCACTCGTGGGGCTTCGGAATCGCCTCGCGTGAGGGATGCGCGCCCGCAGGGCCGA
>JAHWJJ010000323.1 GCA_019348475.1 Gemmatimonadota bacterium
TGCGGGCGCGCATCCCTCACGCGACGCGATTCCGAAGCCCCACGAACGAGCCGCGCCAGATTCCGACCCGCTCCGATTCCGAAGACAAACTCCCAGCGTTTGCAACGGCTCCAGCGGCCACCTCGAGCAAATCTTGCGCAAGATGCGCGAGATTTCATTCGTCAGATACTATCCTGGCCGGCCCGTGGGGGATCAGCCGCCCGGCGTGCCGGCGCGGCCGGACTGCAGGGGGGCGAAGTTGCCGGAGGTGTCGGCCGGTACCACCTGCAACGGGACCCACCAGGGACCGTCCGGCCGCAGCTGGCGCAGCCAGGTGCGCCCGGAGCGGCGGTCCAGCAGCAGCGGCAGCGTGCGCGCGTCGTGAATCTCGAAGCGCAGCAGGATGGCCCCGCCGTCGCGGTCCTCGTCCGCGCGCGCGGTGCCGCGGCGCAGGCCGCGCAGGGGCGAGTAGTTGTGCGCGGTGTCGGGCGGCAGCACCCGGAACGGGCGCCAGACCGTCGCCGTGTCGCCCGCGCGGTACCAGGTGCGTCCGGTGCGCGCGTCCAGCAGCATCAGCGCCCCCGCACCGTCGCGGTATGGCACGAAGCGCCGGTACGACCACACGCTGCGGTCCTCGCCCCCGCCCTCGCCGGCGCCGCCCCGTCGCGGCCCGCCGTCCGCGCCGCCGCCGCAGGCCGCCAGCAGCGCGACCGCCGTCCACAGCCACCCTCGTCCGCGCACGCGCACCCCCTCCCTTTACGGTTGTGGGCCTTTCACAGGAACCCCGGTACCAGCCACTCCGCCCGCCCCACCCCCAGGGCCAGGCGCGCGGCCTGCAGCAGGTTCATCAGCCCGAACACCCCCACCGCCGTGAGCCCCGCTCCCCACGCGCTGCGAAAGAACCCCTGCCGCTGCGCGTCGTTGGCCAGCAGCGCCGGCACGAACAGGGTGATCACGTGAAAGCCGCTCCACGGCACCCACCGCCCGTCCGTCCCCGCCACGATCAGCAGCTCCGCCCCCCACGCGAACACGGCTCCCGCAAGCACCATCATGCTCAGCTTGCGCCGGCCAAACAGCAGCATGTGGCGCATGAGCACGCGCGTCACGAACAGGTAGGTCACCGCCCCCACGGCCAGCGCAAAGGCCAGGTCCAGCGGCCGCAGCAGCACCAGCGCCCAGTACGCGCCCATGATGAAGCCGCCCGTGCGCACCCCCACGTGCCGAAACACCATCATCCCCACCCCCACGCTGGCGAACACCGCGGGGAACAGCAGGTCCGGCGGGTACCCCAGCGAGGCCTCGTCGAAGGGCGGCGCCTCCGCCCGCCGGTACCAGGGGGCGATGTGCAGCAGCGAGTGGTAGATGAAGATGACCAGCCCCACGATGGCCGTGTTCAGCAGCACCGCCGCGAAGGTCTTGGCCGGGCCCTGCCGCTTCATGTCGTGGGCGATGATGCCCGGGATGATGAAGCCGATGCCGTACAGCGCCGCCATCTCCGGCCGCACCCCCCCCAGCACCCCCGCCGCAAGGGTGCACGCCGCCACCAGCACCAGCGAGGTGAGGATCTCCACCTCGAACTTGCGCCGCCCGTACAGGATGACGCGCCGGGTGAGCACGTGGTTCACGAAGTAGAAGGTGGCGTACGCCACCCCCAGCGCCACCGCGATGAAGAGCGGGCGGGGGAGGAAGACGGCCAGGTACCCCGGGACGATGGCGCCTCCCGTGGTCAGGTGCAGCCGCTCGTAAAAGAGCATGCTGACGATGACGCCCAGCACCACCGCCAGCCGCACCGTCTCAAGATCGAAGACGTACTCATGCATCCGGCCGGTTCCTCTGCCGGAACGCCGGCGGGCGTGCGAGCGCGCGCCGATAGCGCTGCACCGCCACCGGCATGCGCTCCGGCGTGCGGCTCAGCTCCAGCTCCGCCCCCGGCGACACCCCCCCTTCGTGGGCAAAGTGCTCCATCAGCAGCTCGGCCTGGGGGGTGTGGATGTTCACCATTCCGATGAGCACCCCCTGCTCGCCCGGGATCAGGTCCGCGATGGTGTCGAGGATGCGGTCCATGGACGGACGCACCGACTCGCCCAGGCGGGTGATGCGGTCGCGGGGAAAGCCCAGCTCCGTCATGATGTCGGCCACCTGCTGCTCGTAGCCGCCAAAGGTGACCACGTGGTCCAGCCACTCCTTCAGGTCCAGCGCCGCCACCCGCGCGAACTGCTCCGCCCGCTTGCCGCGGTCCCACCGGTTGTTCAGAATGCCGATGACGGTGGCCTCGGGCGCGTAGTACGCCTGCAGCACCTGAAAGGTGAGCACCACGCTCTCCCGGTCGTTGGCGGCGAACAGGGGCACCCACAGCACGTCCTTGCCCCGGATCTGGTAGTGCCGCAGCCGCACCGCGCCGACGTCGGGCACCGCCTTCCACATCCCCCGGATGGCCACCTCGCGGGGGATCCCCACCGCGCGGGCCACCGCCAGCCCGCAGGCCACGTTCTCCTTGAACTGGACGTAGTCGAACCCGCGCATCTCGTCGTCCGTCACGTCCGCCGGGTCGGCGTACACGAAGCGGCTCCCCCGCGCCTGGGCGTTGCGGCGCAGGCGCTCGCGCAGGTGCTCGCGGTCTTCGCTGGTGATCAGCAGCCCGCCGCGGGGGATGGTGCTGGAGAGGGAGTCGGCGATCTCCTCCAGCGACTCGCCCATCTCCTCCTGGTGGTCCTCGCGCACGTTGGTGATGACCGTGATGTCGCTGCGCACCATGAAGTCCTGCGAGTACTGCTGGTACAGCGGCTTGACCGCCATGCACTCGATGACCAGCGCCTCCACGTCGGGGTCCACGTGGTCGCGGACGACGTCTACCTGCTCGTTGATGGTGGCCGCGCCGCGGCGCCTGATGGGCGTTTCCTCCCCCGCCGGGCCGATTACGCGCGCCGCGCTCCCCGTGGTCTTTGACACGGTGATGAAGCCGCCCTCGCGCAGCACCGCGCCCAGCAGCCGGGTGACGGTGCACTTGCCGCGGACGCCGTACACGTGCACCCGCACCTCCAGCTGCTCCAGGCGGCGCTGGTGGCGGGCCAGCGACACGCGCCAGTAGATCGAGACGGCCACGCCCACCAGCACCAGCAAGACGAGCGCGGAGATGCCGGGCTGCACGCTCACGCCGGCCACCGCGCCCGCCGGGCGGGGCCCGGAGCCACAGGCACGCGGCGCTCGGGGGCGCCGGCGACGTTCTCCTCGGGGAGGCGGGGCACGTGGTGCGGCCGCGCGCGGCGCACCGAGCGGTAGTCCTCCATGCACTCCGCCGCCGCCTGCAGCAGGTCGTGCGCGTTCTCGCCGTCCGCGGGAAAGGTGGCCGTTCCCAGCCGCACGCATGCGTAGTCGCTCATGCACAGCCGCGTCCCCGCGGGGCGGACCACGAAGGTGGCCTCGGCCACGGCGTCGCCCACGCGGATGGAGAGCCACCGCGCCCCCGCCTGGTCCGTCTCCGGCAGGATGGCCACGATGCAGTCCTCCTCGTAGGCAAAGGGAACGTCGGTTACCCGCAGCAGCCCCTCTACCATGCGCGCCACGGCGCGGCGGATGGCCTCGGCCTGCGCCTCCGTGACCGGCCCGTCGGTGTCCAGGCGGGTGGAAAGGCGCAGGATGGAAAGGGGGCGGCTGTAGCCGCGCGCGCGGTCCACCTCCTCGGCCAGGCGCGTTTCGCCCAGGTCCGGGCGCAGCAGGCCCAGCGAGCCGTAGACGGGGTACAGCTCCTCGTCCTCCGTCAGCACGTCGCCGCGGGGGGCGTGGGCGCGCAGGTGGCGTCCGGCCATCCCCGCCACGGCGCCGGTGGCGATCACGAATACCACCTGCAGCGCGGCCGGCAGGAACTCCGCCCCGTTCCAGGCGCCCGCCGCCTGCCGCATCCACACGATGAGCGCCGCGCCGCCGATGCCGCACACCAGCGCCACGAACGGGTCCAGCGCCAGCCCGGCGCCGAAGGTCGCCAGCACCACCAGGGGGATGGCGATGGGGAGCCAGCGGTACTGCACCAGCGCGCCGGTGCTCACGGCCAGCAGCGCCAGCGCCGCCGCCAGCAGCACCAGCCCCGCGGTCCTAGTCCACCCCGGAATCGAACGGCTCATCGTCCCTCCGCATGAACTGCCGCCGCCCCGCCAGCACGAGCAGCGCGAACGCCACCAGACCCAGGACGCCGCGCAACAGTGGCACCACCCACTCCGGCTGCCCTTCCACGGCTCCCCTCCGCGCTCAAAGCCGGTACCGCAGCGTCACCGCCGTCAGGTGCTCCGTGAACTCGCGCGCGGGCAGGGTGGACGCGCGGGTCTGGTAGCGGTAGTCCACCTCCAGCGCGGCGCGGCCGATCTGGTGCGTCCATCCCACCGACGGAATCCACCGCCGCTCGTACCGGCGCACGGCCGCGCCGTCCACCACGTCGGTGCGCGAGCCGTAGCGCTCGTCGCGGTACTCCAGCCGCGCGTTCACCCGGTCGGCGGGGCTCACCCGGCCGGAGTACTGCGCGAACACCGCGGTGCGCCCCAGGTCGCGGCGCTCCAGCTCCGCCCGGTTCTCCTCGCGCCGCACGCTCAGGTAGCCAAAGTGGTACGGCGCAAGGCGGCGGCGGTACTGCAGCCACAGGTAGCCGTTGTGGGCGCCCGTGTGGTCCGCGTCGTGGTAGCGGCGGCGGCGGTAGGCCGCGTACAGGCGCAGCCGGTCGTCGTCGCTGGCGCGGAACTCCACCATGGGCCGCACGGTCAGCTGGTCCGCCTTCTGGTACTCGGCGGTCACCACCTGCGTGGCCGCCTGGGCCAGCAGCACCGCGTTCCAGCGCCCGCGGCGGCGCGCGTCCCACTCCGCGCGCAGCGACTGCGACAGCCGGTCCCAGCGGTCCGTCTCCGTCCAGGCGTGCCCCCGCGCCTGGTACTCCAGCCCAAGGCCCGGGGAGGGCTGGTACCCCACGGACAGCCCCGGCTCCACCCCCCACGCCCCCGGCGCATCCGCGCGGTTCAGGATGTTGCTGTCGTAGGCCGCCGCCAGCCACACCTCCGCCGCCCAGCGTCCGGGGCCGCCCCCCTCGCGCGCCGGGTCGCCGCTCTCGCGCTGCGCCGCCAGCGGCGCGCACGCCGCCGCCAGCGCCACCACCGCGCATCCCGTTGCTCTGGTCACGCCGTCCCGCCGCCGAAGGGTGAAGGAACACACTGAGCCCCGCTCAGGAAGCAGATGGAAAAGGCAAGTCCCATTCCCGCTGGAGATTTCAGCACGGCAGGACACGTAACGTGCGTTTTGCCCGAACGCGGGCGTTCTTCGGCCCACACCCTGGAGCGACGGGATGGGTGCCGTCCGCGTAAGCCGTTGTGGAAGAATGGGTTGGGGATTGGTGCCTCGCCGGGAACGCGCCGTGCCCCTGACGCCCTCTCCCGCGCGAACGCCCGCGCCGTACGTTCCCGGAAGGCGCCGATGCATCCCGTGCTCCCTCGCGTACTCCGCACCTGCGCCCTGGGCGCGGCCCTGCTCCTGGCCGCGGCCGGCGCCGCGCGCCCGCTCCCCGGCGAACCGCCGCCGCTGCGCGTTACCCGCATGGACGCCCCGGCCCGCGCCGTGGTCACCGACGCGGCGGGCGCCTGGGTGGCCACCTTTACCGACGGG
>JAHWJJ010000324.1 GCA_019348475.1 Gemmatimonadota bacterium
AGGCGCTGGAAGACGCCGAGCGCCGCGGGGCCCTCGCGCAAAAGGCCGGCGACGCCGAGACGGCGCGCATCGCCGGCGAGTTCGCGGAGCGGCACCGCAGGCGGGTGGCGGTGCTGGAAGACAAGGCGCGCGCCGCCCGCGCCGAGCAGGAGCTGCGCGCGCAGGAGGTGCAGGACATGATGCGCCGCTACAAGGAGGCCGACGCCAACCGCTTCGTCCTGCTGAACGAGGTGCGCCGCGCGCAGAGCCAGGCGCGCCTGGACGACATCGCCGGGGCCAGGGCGTTCGACGACTTTGGCCGCGCCGCGGAGAAGATAGAGACGGAGATGGCGTACGAGCAGGCGCTCGAGGAGCTGGAGGACCTCGCCGGTCCCCCGCCGCCGCCGCGCCCCTCCAGCGAGGATGCCGTCGAAGCCCGCCTGCAGGAGATGAAGCGGCGGATGGGACTCGGCTAGTTCCGATCGCTCTGCAGTGGTGGAGCGGAATGGAGGCGGCGGTCCTCCCGGGGGATCTGGCACTTGTTTTCGACAGCCACGAAAAAGGGACGCGAGCACCGGCCCGCGTCCCTCATCGTCCCACTCGTCCTGCGGGGACGGCTTACGCCATCATCTTGCGCACTTCCTCGGTCATGCGCGGCAGGATTTCGAACAGGTCGCCCACGATGCCGTAGTCGGCGGTCTTGAAGATGGGCGCCTCGGGGTCCTTGTTGATGGCGACGATGTAGCGCGAGGTGCGCATGCCGGCCAGGTGCTGGATGGCGCCCGAGATCCCGACGGCGATGTACAGGGTGGGGGCCACCGTCTTTCCCGTCTGCCCCACCTGCTCGCTGTGCGGCCGCCACCCCGCGTCCACCACCGCGCGCGACGCGCCCACCGCCGCCTTGCCGCCGAACGCGTCCGCCAGCTCCTCCAGCAGCTTGAAGTTGTCCGGGCTCTGCAGCCCGCGCCCGCCGGAGATGACGATGGGCGCCTCGCCCACGTCCATCTTTTCGGCCGCGCCGGCCTTGATCTCGCGGACGATGGCGCCGAAGTCGGCCTGGTTCACCGACACGTCCAGCGTCTGCACCTCGCCGGCCTTCGCGTTCTCGGCGGGGAGAAAGACGTTGGGGCGCAGCGAGAACACCGCCGGCGTGCCCGTGGCCGCCACCTGCGCGATCAGCTTGCCGGCGTACTCGGGGCGGGTGGCGACGATCTGCCCGTCCTGCACCTCCACTCCCGTGCAGTCGCTGGCGTAGCCCACGCCCAGCCGCGCCGCCACCCGCGGCGCAAGGTCGCGCCCCAGCGCGCTGGCGGGAAAGAGGGCGGCCTCGCAGCCGTGCTCCTGGATGAAGCCGGTGATCACGGTGGTGAAGCCCTCCGCCGAGTAGTGCGCAAAGGCGTCGCTCTCGCCCACGAACACCTTGTCCGCGCCGTAGCGGCCCAGCTCGGCGGCCGCGCCGGCGGTGCCGGGGCCGCCCAGGAGCACGGCGTGCACCTCGGTGCCCAGCGCGTCGGCCAGGGTGCGGGCGGCGGTCACCACCTCGTGGGCCACCTTGCGGATTTCACCGTCGCGCGTCTCCGCGAACGCGAAAATGCCTGGCATTTCGGGTCCTCTCAGGCGTTGGAATTCAGAACTGAGGGAACAGGGAATAGGGAATAGCCTGCAAAGACCGCTCGGGCCGACGTCGGCACGTCAGCGCGGTCTTCTTCTGTTCCCTGTTCGCCGTTCCCGATTCCCTGCCGTTAAATCACTTTCGCTTCTTCACGCAGCACGCGCAGCAGCGCGGGGACCGCGTCCGCCCCCTCGCCCACGATGCGGCCGGCCTGGCGCTCGGCGGGGTAGCTGAACGCGCGCACCTCCACCCCGGCGTCGCCGGCGGTGGCGGCCTTTTCCTCCAGCGGCTTCTTCTTGGCCGCCATGATCCCCTTGAGCGACGCGTAGCGCGGCTCGTAGGCGCCCTTGGTGAGGGTCAGCACGCAGGGAGTGCGCAGCTCCACCACCTCGTGGCCGCCCTCGATCTCGCGGTGCGCGGTGATCCTGCCGCCCTCGGCCGAGAACTCCGTCACCGCGGTGGCGGCGGGAATGCCCAGCAGCTCGGCCACCATGGGCCCCACCGCCTGCAGGTCGTCGTCGATGGCCTTCATCCCGAACAGCGCCAGGTCGTACTCGCGCCCCTTGAGCTCCTCGGCCAGGATGCGCGCCACCGCCAGCCCCTCGGGCTTTCCGTCCGTCTTCAGCAGCACGGCCGCGTCGGCGCCCATGGCCAGCGCGGTCCGCAGCGTCTCGGCAGACGAAGATTCGCCCACGCTCACCACCGTCACGTCGCCGGCGCCGGCCGCCTCCCTGTGCTTGAGCGCGGCTTCGACGGCGAACTCGTCGTAGGGGTTCAGGATGAACTTGGCCCCGGCCGCGTCCACGGACTTCCCGTCGGCCGCAATGCGCACGCGCGCCTCGGTGTCCGGGACGCGCTTTACGCACACGATGCTCTTCACGCGCATCTCCCTTGGCTCGGATGGTCGCCGGAGCCCCCCGGCGGCTCCGAAGCCGGGGAGTATACGCGGCCCATCCCCTCCCGGCAACCCGTTTGGGCCCGGATTTCCAGGGGAATTTCGCGTTCGGATGTTCGTTCGGATCTCCGCCGCGCCCGTGCCGATACAAGCGGCGGCCTCGCATCCACCGCACACGCAGACGGGCCGCCCCGAGAGGGCGGCCTGATTGGTGTCGATTCCCTGCCCCTGCCGTTCCCGACGCGCACCGTGCGCCCGGCTCGTGGACCGGCGCGCGCATTCAGGGGCACCATCAGACCGGTTGCGGTCGCGCCCAGTCCGCGAGCGCGATCAGTCGCAGTACGAGCGGTCCACGTAGCGCTTGTTCCCCGAAGCCGTGTACGTGTAGCACCCGCCGCGCGGCCCGCGGTGGTACTGCCGCTCCGCGCTGGCGGACGGCGACGCACGCCGCGCACCCTGCTTTGCCTCCCCGTCCGCCGGCGCATAGGAGCGGACGTCGTCGCTCGCGCGGTACAGGTAGCCGATCCGCGCGCCGGCGGCGTCGATTACCGGCGCCCAGCCGTTCGCGTCTTTGGCCCCCAGCTGCACCTGCGCTCCCCGCGACAGCACCCGCACCAGCGCCGCGGATTCGTCCGGCTCGGTGCGGACGCTCAGGGTGCCATGCAGATGGAAGGTGCTCCGCTCGCCCGTATACTGCTCGGCCGCGCGGGGCGATGCGGGCTCCGCCGTGAAGGCGGACGTGCCGGCGTCGCTGTGGCTGCTGGAGATCCGCGGATCTCCGTCACCCGCGCCTTCCGCGCCACAGGCGGACAGGAGCAGGACGAGGACGAGTGCGACGGGATTTCGCGCGATGCTCATGGAGGGGCTCACTGGAAGGAAGGTGGAAGTTCGTCCGTGCTGGCTGATCAGCCATTGCACGCACAGCCGCCGGACATTCGGCACGTGTCGCTCTTCGAGATGCAGGTGTCGCCGCACGTGCCCGTACGGCAGACCTTGCAGCATCCGCCGCTCACCGTAGGGCCTTGCTCACAACCTGTGAGTAGCGGGCCGGCACCGGCCAGCAGCGAGGCGCTGAAGATGGATACGCAGGCTCAGCCGCCGCGGTGCAGCCATGCCGATCAGAGAACTGTGCGGCCCCGGGCGCCCCCCCCCGGGTCACGCTCGCCGCCGCGGGGGCCGCGGCTCGCATCCGCTTCCGTCGCGGTCGCGGTCGAAGCCGTGCGGGTCGGGGTCCGCGACGTCGTGCCGCACGCGAAAGGGCTTGCGGCCGGTGACGTCGGGGCAGTCGAGGTCGGGCGGAGCGTGCGGGATGCAGAAGTCCGGATAGGACGGATGGCAGCGCTGCCGCGCCGCCGGTGCCGCCGCCGCGCCGAAGCTGACCACGATCGCGAACACGGCCGCCGCGAGGACGCTCGAAACAAACATGCGCATGATGATCGGGGCCTGCTACGAAAGGAATCGTCAGCACAGAAGATGAAGAGCACCGATTGCGACACTTCCGTACCATAGTGGTCGCGGCGCCGCGGCACAATGGTCTCCTGCGGCGAACGCGCGGCCGTGGGCGATGGCGGACGGATGCTCCCCGCCCGTCGCGGCTCGGAAAGGTAGTGCGCATCCATGCGAGACCCGCGGCGTCTGCGGCCCGGGCTCCGCCTCCCACGTCCACCCGCGGGCCGGCGCGGCCCGGCCCGGGGCTGCGCACGGTGTCGCGGCGACGGCGAGCAGCGCGAAACGCCCACCGGCGCGCCGCCGGGCACGCGTCCATCGGGCGAAGCAGGATCCAGTACTGTCCGCACGAGGAGCGGCACACCTGCTGTGCCTGCACCTTCCGGAATCGTCGGCCATGCGTCAGTCGTCGTGCGCCGCACGGGCGCACCGGGCGGGTCCCGACGTACGATGCAGCGCGTTCCCGACAGTGGCGCCCGCCGTGCCGGCGCAGCTTGGGAGCTGAGCTCTTTTTCTTTCGCGTGCAAACGAGGGGATGACGACGGTGGCTCAACCCGTCCAGACCCGCTGGACCGCGCGGGCAGTGGCCGCCGCGCTGATCGCCGCGACCCTGAACGTGGCGCTCTACCTGGCGGGCGTGGCGGCGGGCGTGTTCGAGACGCTCACGCTGGTCCCGGCGGGACGGGTCGTGTTCGGCTGGATCGCCGGCGTGGCGCTGCTCCTTTCCTTCGCGGCGCCGTTGGCCATGCCGGCATGGACGCGGCCGCAGATCCTGCTGCTGGAAGTGATGCACGTGGTGGTTGCCGCCCCGGTATGGACCGTCGTGCGGATCGGTGAGCGGGAGGCGGCGTGACCGGGGGTCAGCGGCGCGACGGTCAACGTGGGTAACGGGGTCTGGCGGATGCTGGGCCCCGCCCGCGCCCGCCGCGCCGTGCAGTCCGCAAACCGGCCCCTGTGCGTCGACCCGCGCGACCGGTCGCCGATCGCACACGGCGTGCAGACGCTCATGAAGCTCCACCGCGCGAGACGGGGCTGATGGCGGGCCAATGGCCGGACTCGGCGCTTGATGTTCTGCTTGCGCGTATTTGAAGGCCGTCCCGTTTCACTCCACGGGCCGGCCGGAGGCGGGTGGACGGCTTTTCGGGCGGGTGCGTACGCCGCGAGGGCGTGTGCGGCCACGGCGGTGGTGAGCCTCGAGCGATCCCCATCAGCCGAGCCCGCGGAAGAACGCGGAGCCGCACCAGCCGCCGGTTCCGTCCTCCCGCTCCAGCAGAAGGCGGGCGATTCGCTCGCATGACCGCTCGCCCGCGCCCGAGCGCACCGCCACCAGGAGTGCCGTCGCGAGGTCCGTGTCGGTTGCGGCCGGCGTGGCCAGGCACCGCGCGCGCTCCACCACATCCGGGCGGACGTCCCGGACGAGAAGCGCCGTGCGAAGCCGCACGGGAAGGGTGGCGACGAGGTACGGGAGCGACAGCGGAGGAAGGTAGTACGGCGTACCGTCGTGCCAGGCGGGGTCGGCCAGGGCCCGCCGGATGGCGCGACCGTTTCGCCGCAGCCGACGGTGTTGCGGTGAAGGAACCGCAGCACGTTCTCGCGGATCCACGGATCCACGTCGTTCGCCGCGGCAGGGTCCGCGCGCAGCCAGGTCTCGAACAGCCCGCCACGGCGCGGACGCACG
>JAHWJJ010000325.1 GCA_019348475.1 Gemmatimonadota bacterium
GAGCGGGTGAACGGGTGAACGGGTGAACGGGTGAGAGAGAAACCGGGCGGCCGGGGAGATTCCCGGCCGCCCGGCTCCGTTCATCCGTCGCGTGCAATCAGGAACAGCTGGCCGCGTTGCCGGAGCCGAGGTAGCCGCCGCAGTCTGCCTGGGCGGTGGCGTCGGCGGCGGAGATGCCGGCCGCCGGGTCGGCGCAGGCCGCGGCGGCGGCCGCCAGCACGGCGCAGAACGCGAGAAGCTTCAGGGGACGGTGCATGGCAGGTGCTCCTGGTAGGAGGGAGAGTGCTTCGCCCGGTGGCGAACCTCCATGAGCTACGCGGCGGCCCACCCCCGGGTTTCGCGCCGCCCACGCCGGAAACGCGACGGACCGGCGCCCTCACCCCGTCACCCGTTCACCCGTTCACCCGCTCACCCGTTCACCACTGGATGGTGCCCTGCTTGCTGGTGTCCACCTGCTCGGCGTCGCCGGTGCCGAACAGGAACTTGTCCGTCTGGTCGTACAGGAACTGCTTGGCCTCGGGGTCGCGCACGTTCAGGCCGTAGTGGTTGATGAGCATGGTCTGCTGCTTGAGCCACTCCTGCCAGCAGACGTTGCAGATGCCCGCCTGGATGCGCTTGCCCAGGTCGTTGTTGAACGGCGCGTACGGCAGCCCTTCCCGGGTCTGTCCGCAGCGCGCGCAGGTGACGTCGGCCATCGGCGTGCAATCCTTTTGGATGATGAACGGCTCCGCGCGTTCCGCGAACCGGGACCGAATGTAATGGGTTCGGCAAGTCTGCGTCCAATGGAGTGCGGGAGTGCGAAAGTGCGCTGGTGCGGAGGTGGGAGTCCATTGCGCCCGGGTTCCATCAGCCGCACGATGATGATGATCGATTCGCCGCGCCTTCAACGAACGCAGCCAGAAAACCGTGTCAGCGCCCCAGCCCCTCCCTGCCCGCATCAGCCACGACGGCCGCACCGCCACCTGGAACCCGGGGATGACGTACGCCGCGCAGGTGCTGGTCCGCGTGCGCCTGGCCGGCGGCGCCGTCGAAGAGCGCAAGTCGATGAATAGCGGCCGCGCCCGCGTCCGCGAAGGCGAGGCGATCCAAGCCATCCTGGCGGACAGTGTCCTCTGACCCGCCTTCTTTTCGAACGGATCGCCACCTGTGCGAAACGCTCAGAACGGGGCTGCAGGAACGTCCGTCTGCGGAAAGTCGTCGCCCTTGAAGAGCAGCGGCTCACCGGTCGCCATGGCGGTTCCGTAGGAGAGGCAGTCGCCGTAATTCAGCACCGCGGGCGATCCCACTCCCTTTCCGTACTGCCGAAACGCCGAGCGGGCGTGGCTGGCGGCGTCCCCGGTGAATGGAACCACGCGGATGTCCAGCCGTTGCAGCAGCGCATCCAGAGCGATTTCGCCCTGCGGGCCCTTGCGCCCGAGCATGACGGCGGCGGCTTGGAGCAGCGTAGGGGCGCCGAGGAGCCGGTTGGGATCTGCCGCAATCGCGCCCGCCAGCCGCGGGGCTTCTGGTTCGCCCAGCAGAATTGCGATCAACGCTGACGCATCGATGACCATGGGCTCAGCCGGGGAGACCGCGTTCGTCGTAGCCGATGATCTCCTCGGGCGTGCGAGGGTCGCGGTCCGGTAGAGAGGCTACGAACGCCTGGATCTGCCGGACGTCAGACATCAGTCCCACGCGTTCCCGCTGGCGGCGAATCAGGCTGAGCCGCTCACGAAGCGCAGTGGTGACGACGTCGGTGAGACTCTCACCCGTCAGTGCGGCCAGTTCGTGCGCCAGCTGCCCGGCTTCGCGGTTCTTGATGTTCAGCGCCATTGTCCTCCTCAAGGTTCCATGGTGGAATCTATTCCGCTATTCCACCAATTTCAACCTGCCGGGCCGAATGGAGAGGATGAGAATCAAAGTCGGCGAGGAGCCGCTCGGCGCGCTTCCGGAATACGCGAAGATCCCCATCGCCTTTCAGGTGACGCGGGTTCTCGACGTCACGGTCGTCGACGGCGGCATGGGCGGATTCGCCCTGGCGGAGCGCGCGCTGGAGGTGCCGTACGTCAAGGACTACGACGCGGTGGACGGAGGCCCGGGACGGTGGGCGGAGCGCTTCGACCTCTCGGCGTGGGGGCTGCTCGGCGCGCGCGTGGAGGGGCGGCTGGTGGGCGGAGCGGCGGTCGCGGTCCATACGCCGGGGCTGACCATGCTGGAGGGGCGGAGCGACCTGGCCGTGCTCTGGGACATCCGCGTGATGCCCGAAGCGCGCGGGAGCGGCGTCGGCACCGCGCTGTTTCGGGCCGCGGCGGCGTGGGCGGCCGCGCGCGGAGGCCGGCAGCTGAAGGTGGAGACGCAGAACGTCAACGTGCCGGCGTGCCGGTTCTACGCGCGCCAGGGATGCCTGCTGGGCGCCATCCACCGCTTCGCGTATCCCGGCCTTCCGCACGAGGTGCAGCTGCTCTGGTACAGGGACCTCCCGGGCGCGTCGCCGCCCGAGCACATCCCCCGTTCTTCAGACTCCTGATCTTATACCAGATTTTCAGGTTGATTGTGCATCCAGCTTCAAAGATGGCCTGGCAGTAGAACTCCAGGTGCACAACGGACTGTAGGATTCGGTATCAGGATATGTCCTGGTGGCGCGGCGGCCGAAGATCCATGGCGAAACCGAAGGACTCCGCCGAGCGCTCGTCGATTCCACTCTCACCGCGTGACGTGCGCCCATACCGCGCGGGAGACGTCGGCGCCCACGCGCGCGGCGGCGGCGGCGTCCGCGAAGCCGCGGGTCATCACCACCAGCACGTACGGAGCGCGGCCGGGCGGATAGACGATCGCCGCGTCGTGCGCGATGCGGGTGATGTTGCCCGTCTTGTTGGCCACGCGCGTTCCCGGCGGCAGCCCGGCGGGGATCATCTCCGTGAACTGCTGCCGACCCAGGATGGCCTGCATCTCCCGCGCGGCGGACGCGCCGACCACTGCCGGGTCCTGCGCGGCGCGCATCACCCGCATCAGCGCGTGGGCCGTGGTGCTGTTGTTCATCCCGGCCCGGAACGCGGCGATGTCTTCCACCCCGCGCAGCACGTGCATGCCGCGCGCGCCGATGCGCTCCATCAGCACGGCGATGCGTGTCGGCTCGGCGTGGGCGATCAGCAGGTTGGTGGCCAGGTTGCTGGAGCGCGTGATCATCCGCTCCACCAGCTCGCGCACGGTGGCGTCCCCGCCCACGCGCGCGTACAGCTCGCCGTCGCTGTCGTCGCCGGGGGCGAGCGCGTAGGTGCCGCCGTCGGCGATGCTGACGAACGCGTTGCGCACCGGCACCCGGTCGTCCATCGAGATCTCGCCCGCCTCCGCGCGCCGGAACAGCTCCATCATCACCGGCACCTTCATGGTGCTGGCCGCGTGCATGGGCGTGTGCGCGTCGACCAGCAGCGAGTCCCCCGTCTGCAGGTCCACGAACGCCACGGCCACCTCGGCCGTGTCGCCCGCGGCGGCGCGGATGATCCGCCGCACCTGCGCCTCCAGCCCCGCCGGCCCGCTCGCCGGCGCGGGAGCGGTCGCGGGCGAAGCGGCGGAGGCGCAGGCCGCCAGCAGGGGGAGCAGGACGAGGACGCATTTCATCGTCGATTCGCCGGATTGGGGTGGATGGATGGCGCCCGACCGGCCGGCGCGCAGGGGCGGAATCCCCGCACCTTCGCCGAGCCGGCTCGCCCGTGCCGCTGCACCACGACGCATCCGCCGAAGGCTGCGCGCACGCCCTGTTCCGCTACGACGCCGTGGACGCCGCGGCGCGATGGGCGGCGGGCGGTTCATCGTGGCCCTGGGACGAGCAGGCTCCGCCGGGGCGGTGTTTGATTCCCGTGGCCGATCCGGCGGTGCCGCGCGCGCGGCGGGCCATGCGCCGGTGGGGGCAGAAAGCGAACGGGCGGGGAGTGATCCCCGCCCGTTCGCTTTCCGTCATCCATCGCGTGATCAGCCGCGGCCGTCCGCGGGGCGGGCGTCGTCGCCGCCGGCCTCCGCCTCCGTCCCCTCCTCGCCCGCGGCGGGGGTAGCGTCGCGGCTGCGCACGCGGTCCAGCAGGTCGCGTGACGACTCCAGCATCTCCCGCGTCTTGCGGATCACGTCACGCGTGCGCTCCACCACCTCCGACACCGTGCGGTCGGTGATCTTCGGCCAGCTGGGCTCCCCGGGTGGAGATCCGGGGGGGGGATCGGCATCGGTCACGGCAGGTCTCGCGGTGCGGTGGGCGCGGTGGCTGGGCGGTGCATCAGGAATGGTCGCGCGTGGCTCTACATTACGCTGGCGCGGCCATTTTCGCAAACAGTGGACAAACTTGGGGCAGGCACCGGCCGGGTGGCCCGCAACCTGCTTTCCCGGTGCTCCGGTCCCCCCGACACCGGAATTCACGCGCATGGAGATCACCATCAACTGTCTGCTGGCCGCGTCGCTCGCGCGGCGCATGCGCGAGGCGCGCGAGGAGCTGGCGCGCCGCTGGCTGGACCGGATCGCCGCACGCGTGGACCTGGATCCCAACCGCGTGTTCCCCACCGAAGAGCTGCTGGACCACGTCCCGCTGCTGATGGACCGCATTGCCGACTACCTGGAGCAGCCGGCGGAGGAGATCACGGCCGACGCGCCGGTGATCGGCAAGGCGCTGGAGCTGGGCGAGCTGCGGCACTCGCAGGGGTTCGACGCGCACCAGATCCTGAAAGAGTACGAGCTGCTGGGGGGCGTGCTGTTCGCCTTCCTGGTGCGCAGCGTGGACGAGATCGACGAGCCGTGCTCGCGCTCGGAGCTGCTGGCGTGCGCGCAGCGGCTGTTCCGCGCGGTGGCGGTCATCCAGCAGTATTCGACGCAGCAGTACCTTCGCCTGGCGGCGGAGCAGGTACGCGAGCGCGAAGAGCGGCTGCGCAGCTTCAACCGCATGGTGACGCACGAGCTCAAGAACCGCATCGGCTCCGTGCTGGGCGCGGGGCAGCTGCTGGAGGACCCCGACATCTCCGCCGATCCCGCCCAGCGCGCCCGCTTCGCGACGATGGTGACGCAGAACGCCGAGGCCATGCAGGAGGTGCTGCAGAACCTGCTGGAGCTCACGCGGATGGACACCGACGCGCGCCGGCACCGCAACGTCCCGCTGCCGCGCGCCGCGTCGGAGGTGTGCCGGCAGCTGCGCGAGATGGCGCAGCACGCGGGGGTGCGGGTGCAGATCGACCCGCTGGCCGACGTGGAGGTGAACGCCGGCGCCGTGGAGCTGTGCCTGACCAACTACATGTCCAACGCCATCAAGTACGCCGACCCCGCCCGGGACGACCGCTGGGTGCGCGTGTGGAGCCGCACCGAGGCGCGCGACGACGGCTGCGAGCTGGTGATCGCCGTGGAAGACAACGGGCTGGGCGTGCCCGAAGAGGCGCGCGGCAAGCTGTTCTCGCGCTTCTTTCGCGCGCACGGTACGGTGACGGGGGTGGAGGGCACCGGGCTGGGGCTCAGCATCGTCCGCGACACGGTGGAAGGGCTGGGCGGCCGCGCCTGGGCGGAGTTCGACGCCCCCCAGGGATCGCGCTTTCTCCTGGCGATCCCCTGCCGGCGCTCGGCGGACCGGGAGCGCCGCGGCGGCACGCCGGAGGGGATGGAGG
>JAHWJJ010000326.1 GCA_019348475.1 Gemmatimonadota bacterium
AGGGGACGCCTGCATCCTGCCGATCCCATCCGGTCCGCCTCCGGCCGTCGCACGCGCACCCGTCCAGCACTGCCTGTCTTCTCCCGACGGCTCCGTATCCGCCCGCTCGGCACGACGGCGGTCTGACGCGCATTCCAGAACGATCCTCTGCAATCCGGTAGGAGAACGCGCGGGCCGCCGGTTGTCCACCGCGGGAGATCGTCCTACTTTCCCCCGGCCCGCCAAACGCCCCCCCTCGCTCCCCTGTCGTTGACGCCGCGCCCCTCCACCACCCATCCGCCCGCCGTTCCTCCTCCGCCGACGGAGCCCCACGGCGGCACCGCGCCCGCGGCCGAGGCAGGCCACATCCCGGCGCTGGACGGGCTGCGCGGGTGCGCGATCCTGGGCGTGCTCCTGCTGCACTTTACCTCCGCGATGGGCGCCCCGGCCGGCGCGCCCGCCCGCCTGGTGAAGCAGGCGTTCAGCGTCGGCTGGACGGGGGTGGACCTGTTCTTCGTCCTTTCCGGTTTCCTGATCACGGGGATCCTGGCGGACGCACGCGGAACGCCGCACCGCTACCGTACGTTCTACGTCCGCCGCGCGCTGCGCATCCTCCCGCTGTACTACGGATTCGTCCTGCTGCTCTTCGTTGTGCCGCCGCTGGTGGGGGCGCGGGCGTACACCACCCCGCTCGAGGGGCAGCTTCCGTACTGGCTGTACCTCCAGAACTTCTGGCCGCTGGACAACGCCGCGCTGGATCTTGCCGCGCACCTGTGGAGCCTGGCCATCGAAGAGCAGTTCTACCTGGTGTGGCCGATGGTGGTGTTCACGCTTTCCCGCGCGGGCGCGCTGCGGGTGTGCGCCGCGTGCCTGCTGGGCGCGCTGGCGTACCGCGTGGCGGCCGTGTTCACCGTCGAGGACCTGCGGACGGTGTACTTTCTTACCCCCGGGCGCGTGGACGGCCTGGCGCTGGGCGGGGCGATCGCGCTGGTAGCGCGGGGCGCGGGCGGAGTGGCGCGCCTGCGGCGGATGGCGCCCGGGGTGCTGGCCGCTTCGGCCGCGGTGCTGGCGGGGGCGGCGCTGCATCCATCCGGGTTCAACCCCGGGGGGCCCTACATGGTGTCGGTTGGATACTCGGCGCTGGCGTTCTTCTTCGGCGCCGTGCTGGTGCTGGCGCTGGACGCGCGCGCCACGCCCCTGCCGCGGCTGCTCTCCGGACGCACGCTCAGCTTCTTCGGCCGCTACAGCTACGGGCTGTACGTGCTGCACGTCCCGCTGATCGCGCTGGCGCGGCTGGCCGGCATCTCGCCCGACGCGTTCGCCGGCACGCCCTGGGAGCTGCCCGGGCTGCTGGGCTACACGGCGCTGATGGCCGCGGCCAGCATCTTGGCCGCGCTGGCGAGCTGGAACCTGTATGAAAAGCACTTCCTGAAGCTCAAGGCGCGCTTCACCTACCGCAGCCCCGCTCCTTTCGCGCCCGGCGCGGACCGCGAGATCGCCACGCCTCGCTGATCCCACGTCCGCACAGTCGATCATCCGCGCCGACGATCATCGCACGCGCGAGCCAGCGGAATCGGCAGAGTCAGCATGAGGTCCGATCACTGCGGACTCCGCCGATTCGGTCTGATATTGAGATCGGTTCTTTCGAGGTGTCCCTGGCAGGCACCGGACGCGGCGGATCACGCCCCGACGTGGACGTGCGCGTACCCGGTCCGCGGCTCGGGGACCCGCTGCCCTTCGTGCAGCAGCCCCGCCAGGTGAAACTCCACGGCTTCGCGGATGTTGGTCTCCGCCTCGTGCCGGGTGCGCCCGGTGGTCACGCAGCCGCGCAGGTCGGGCGCGTAGGCCGAGTAGCCGGTCCCCGTGGGCTCCACGATGACCAGGTAGCGCCTCACGGGGCCACCCCCGCCTGCTGCAGCACGCTCTGCAGCGCGCCGGGGGCCACCTCGTCCGTCAGGTGGCGGCGGATGGTGAGGACGCCGGGCTTGCGGGGGTGGACGTACTGCCGGTGCGGACCGCGCAGCCGCACCCGCGACCAGCCGTCCTGTTCCAGCTTCTGAATGAGATCGGGGAGCTTCATTTTCACGGCGGGGGTTCAAGGGTTCGTGGTGCAACCTCCAACGATGGCCCCTAACCTAAGAACCTCGCCGCGCCCGTCCAAACCGCGAGCCGCCAACTCGCGTACCTATTTCCCGCCATCCGCCGCGAGGGCTTCCGTGCACTCCGCCGGCACCAGCCGCACGGGGTGGACGTTGCGCACCTCGTTGGGGATGACCACGTCGTCCCATCGCTCGCGCTCGCCCGCCCAGTGGCTCCCCACCCGCCGCAGGGTGACCGTCTCGCCCACGAAGCCGGTGGAGCGCACCAGCCGCAGGGTCTCGGGAGGTTCGACCGACCAGTGGGAGCTGGTCCGCAGCGTGTCGCCGGTCAAGCTCGCGGAGGCGGGGGCGAGCGTCACCAGCACGAAGGTCCCGTCGGGGCGCGGCAACGGCATGGCCCCCAGCCGCACCGAACGCGCGGTATCCAGCCGGACCGGTGCCGACCAGAAGGCGCCGGCCCGGTGCACGGGCGCGCCGTCCGCCCGCAGCAGGCGAAAGCACCGGCCGGCCAGGGCGTCCGCCGAGAGCGGCACCGCCGCCGGCGGTGCCTCCGCGGGCGACGGCGCCGCGGCGGGGACGGCGCTGCACGCCCCCAGCACCATCAGCGGTACGGCGATGCGCATGCGCGTCATCGCGCCTCCGCTGCATGGTGGCGCGAGAGCATCCACAGCGCCGCGCGCTGCATCAGCACCAGCGCGGCGGTGATCGCCACGGCCAGGCCGAACAGCACCACGTTGCTCTCGTCCCCCGCGCGCAGGGCGAAGCTGAGCGCGGTGGAGACGGCGGGCGGGTGCACGGCATCCGTCAAGATCATCAGCAGGATGGTGAAGACCATGGCCACCGCCGCCGCCTGGTAGCCCGGCCCCAGCACCACGTACCCGGCCAGCCCGATCACCGAAGCCGCCAGCTGCGAGATCACCAGCGTGCGCACGCGGTTGGTGCCGTGCTCCGGGTCCAGGTAGATGAGGAACGCGCTGGACGCGAGTGAGGCGAACAGCAGGCGCTGCTCGCTCAGGATCTCGACCATGAACAGCACCAGCAGCACCGTCGCCGTGGGCAGGGCGGCCAGCATCAGCTCGCCTTTCAGGTGCAGCCGCTGGCGGATGGTGCGGGTGGCGCGGTCCCCCGGGCGCAGGCTCTCCTGCTCGCTCATGGCCGCGCCTGCGCCGCGCCGCGGGCGGTGTCGGCCGCCGTCCGGCGCGGCGGCGGGCGCGTCGTGTCGCGTGGCGCGGTGTCCCGCCCCGCGGTGTCCGCCGGCGTGCGGCGCGGAGCCGGGGTGCCGGGGCGGCGGGTGATGCCGCGGACATTGTCGTCCAGCTCGCGGTCGATCAGCTTGTGCAGCGGGTCGATCCCCGCCCGGCGGGGCCACTCGTCCACCACCAGCCGAAAGGTGCGCCGGGTGCCGTCGTAGCGAAACTTGCGCAGCGCGATCGGCTCGTCCTCGTCCGCGCCGAACACCCCGATCTCCACCAGGTCGTCCATCGGCACCGGCGTCTCCTCCCCCAGGGGGCCCGCGCGCAGCTTGCGCCCCGTCACCGTCACGTCCACCTGGTAGCGGCCCCCGCCCAGGTCCGTCCCCTCCGCGCGAACCGTGCGCAGGTCCCACAGCGTCACCGTCTCGAACAGGTCCTCGATCACCGGCTGCAGCGAGTCGGGGGTGGCCGCGCGCAGGTGGCGCAGGAGGTCTTGGGACGTGGGATAGCGGCCGCGCATCCCCCGCGCCTCGGCCAGCAGGGCCCGCAGCGCGCCGTTCACCCGCGCCTCGCCCACGTAGTCGCGCAGCGCGTACATGGCCAGGGCGCCCTTGTTGTAGTGGATGTACTGCTGGTGCTCGACCAGCGCCAGCGGCATCTCCGCCCGCCGCTCCATGGTGCGCCCCTGCAGGTAGCTGTCCAGCTCGTGGCGCAGAAAGCGGCCGATCTGCCCGCGCCCGTACTCCTTTTCCATCACCATCAGCGCCGCGTACTCCGCCAGCGTCTCGCTGAGCATGGCGCCGCCCTGCACGTCCGCGGGGACCAGCTGGTGCCCCCACCACTGGTGCGCCACCTCGTGCGCCGTCACGAAGAACGGGTAATCGATATCCTCCGACTGCACGTCCGCGATGAAGCCGATCCCCTCGCTGTAGGGAATGGTCCCGGCGAACGACTGCGCGAAGTCGCCGTAGCGGGGAAACTCCACGATGCGCACCTGGCCGTGCTGGTACGGCCCGAACCAGCGCGTGTAGTAGTCCAGCGACGCCTTCACGGCCCGGATCATCCGGTCCACGTTGTAGTCGTGGCCGGGGTGGTGAAAGACCTCGATCTCCACCCCGTTCCAGCGGTCCCTCCTTACCGCGTACCGCGCGCTGAGGAACGAGTAGAAGTTCAGCATCGGCACGTCCATCACGTACCGGAAGTAGCGCCGGTCCCCGCGACGCCAGTGCCGCTCCAGCCGCCCCGGCGCCAGCGCCGTCTGGTCCGCGGAGGTGGACACCGTCGCCGCGAAGCGGATCCAGTCCGCGTCGCGCGAGACGAAGCTGCGCGCGCGCCCCGCCGGGTCGCCGATGGGGGCCACGCGCGGGCGCGGCGGCAGGCCGTGGCGCTCGCGCGCGCCCTCGTCGTCCAGCTCGCCCTGCGGGTTGTAGCCGATTCCCGGGAGGTACATGTTGTTGAAGAAGGTGCCGTTCTCCACCACCGGAAAGAACGACGGCTCGTCCTCGAAGCCGCGCGCGTCGTACCCCACCTCGAAGCGCAGCTCGGTGCTGTCCCCCGGCGCCAGCGGCCGGGCCAGGCGGTACGCGTAGTATCCCTTCTCCCGGTCCGCGATGCTCCGCCTCGCCGGCACCCCCAGCTCCATCCGGTGGATGCGCATGGTGTTCAGGATGTCCACGTGCAGCTGCTCCACCGGCCGCCCAGTGCGGTTCACCAGCCGGTACACGCCGCGGATGCGCAGGTCGCGCCGCTCGGGGTAGATGTCCACCTCCAGCGTGACGGCGGTGATGCGGGGCTGCGGCAGCGTCTCGTAGCGCTTGTACAGCTTCTCGTACGCCACGGTGATGCGCTCTTCCTCGCCGGCGGTGTGCCATTCGTTCAGCCGCACCGTGTTGTGGAGGATGAAGCCGCCCGTCCCCAGGATCAGCGCCAGCGCCAGGACGGACGCCGTGAGCACGGGGCGGCCGAAGCGCGCGCGCGCCATGCGCATCCGCCAGGCACCGCTGGTCTCCGTCCCGCGCACCCAGAACAGGTTGCTGAGCACCGCCAGCAGCACGGCCACCCCCGCCCAGAACAGCGTGTACCACCCCCACGGCCGCAGCGTGTGGCCGTAGCCGTTCATGTCGCTGTAGAACGTGTCCGGCGTGGACGCGTAGTGGAACAGGTTGTGGGTCAGGCCGGCCAGGTACAGCAGGGGGCTGCCCACGTAGAACACGATCATCAGCAGGTGCCCCACGTACTTGTGGTTCACCAGCGACTGGATGGTGACCGCCAGCACCACCAGCAGCGCGAACATGGGCAGCGACAGCCCGAACAGCTCGGCCAGGTACAGCCCGGGCTC
>JAHWJJ010000327.1 GCA_019348475.1 Gemmatimonadota bacterium
CCATCCCCTACGGGTTCTACATAACGGGGGTAATCGGGGCGGACGGCGAGGCGAGGGCGATCAACATGGACCGGGAGCGGGGGATGCGGCGCGCGCGGAGGCGCGGCGAGCGGCAGGACGGCGGCTGAACAACCGTTCACGCAGGATGCGGCGGAAAAGAGCAAGCGCCGTTCCCGCGCCCATCCGAGAGCCATGTCCTTTCCCGCAGTCGCTTGGGCGGGCGGGCGGTGCCGCGTTCCGGCCGCGGATTCGACTGGATAGATGCGGGACTCTATTCGATGGAGGCGGAACGATCCGCAGCGTGCGGCGGCGCGCGTACGCTTGTTGCCGGTGCGTGCGCGGAGCGAGGACGACGGCGACGCGGACCACACGATCCACGGATGACGGAGATCAGGGTATCCGACTGGAACGAGCTCAACGAGCAGCTCTACCAGAACTCGTTCAACGAAACCATCGGGCGCATCCGCTCCACGTACGCCTTTCGCGGGGTGTCCAGCGCGGATTACCCGCTCACCACCAGCCTTTCGCGGCTGGGGGGCGAGTACGCGCGCATGGAGCAGCACCTGCTGCGCAACTTTCGCAAGTACGCGCGCCGCAGCGACGTGCAGACGGACTCGGTGTGGAACTGGCTGGCCGTGGCGCAGCACCACGGGCTCCCCACCCGGCTGCTGGACTGGACCTTTTCGCCGCAGGTCGCCATGCACTTCGCCACCGCGCGGCTGCGGGAGTTCGAGCACGACGCCGTCATCTGGACGGTGGACTTCGTCAAGGCGCACGCGCTGCTCCCCCGGCCGCTGCGCGAGGAGATGGAGTCCGAGTCCGCCGACGTCTTCACGGTGGAGATGCTGGCGCGGCGGGCGGATACGCTCGAAGACTTCGACGCGCTGGGCGACGACCCGTTCGTGCTGTTTCTGGAGCCCCCGTCGCTGGACGACCGCATCGTCAACCAGTTCGCGCTGTTCTCGGTGATGTCGTGCCCCGAGACGCACCTGGAGGAGTGGCTCGCGGCGCACCCGGAGCTTTATCGCCGCATCGTCATCCCGGCGGAGCTCAAGTGGGAGGTGCGCGACAAGCTGGACCAGGCCAACGTCACGGAGCGGGTGCTTTTTCCCGGACTGGACGGATTGAGCGCATGGCTGAAACGCTACTACAGTCCCCGCAGCCCCTGACCGCGGCGGTGCGCATCGGCGAGGGGCGGGGAGACCGGATGCAGATCCCGCCGGGCGCGCTGGTGGTGCTGGTGGGGCCGCAGGGGTGCGGCAAGAGCACCTTCGCGCGGCGATGGTTCCGCGACACGGAGGTCGTCTCCTCCGACGAGTGCCGGCGGCTGGTCTCGGACGATGCGTCCAACCAGGAGGTGAGCCGCGAGGCCTTTACCGTCTTCTACGCCCTCCTGCGCGCGCGCCTCACGCACGGACGGGTGACGGTGGCCGACGCCACCAACCTTGCGCCGTGGAGCCGGCAGAAGCTGCGGCAGATCGCCTTGGCGCGGGGCCGGCCCCTGGTCGCCGTGGCGTTCGACGCGCCGCTGGAGACGTGCCTGGAGCGGCAGTCGCGGCGCCAGCGCCAGGTGCCGGTGGACGTGGTGGAGCAGAGCCACCACGCGTTTCGCCAGGCCCTGGCCGAGCTGCCGCACGAGGGGTACGACCGCCTGTACGTCGTGCAGCCGGAGGCCGAAGACGGGAGCTGAGGGCGGGAGGATTGCCGATCCGCCTGCGCGCCACCAACTTTCGCGCAACGTCCACTCGCGAGCATCCGCCCATGTCGACCGACGAGCAGCCCGTCTACCGCTACGGCGACTTCCCGGAGCTTTTTCAGGACCTGGATCCGGCTGCGGAGATCGATCGGGACGATCCGCTCATCATCACCCGCGTGCTGCGCGAAGGCAACCTGTCGCACGTAAAGAAGCTGGTGCGGATGGACGTGCTCGCGCGCGAGATCCACCACCTGGAGCTGCCGGCGAACGTCCGCGATTTCTGGTCGCTCGTCCTTAAGAAGATCGCCGAGCGCGACCGAACATTTCACGCTTATGGGGTCTGCGCAGAAGACCCGAGGCTCACACTCGTTTTCCGAACCTCGGGATCAGCCGCGCTGGCCCAGGAAGGCGCGGACGGGGCCGGGAAGGAGCGCCGAGGCGCCGTCCAGGAGGTCCAGCGCCGCCTCCAGCGACCCGGCGTCGCCCTCCCAGTGGTCCAGAAGCACCTCCATCCCCGCGTTGTTCACCAGCCTGCTGAGCGCCAGCGCAAGGAGGTAGATGTCCTCCATCTGGCCCAGCACGGGCACCGCCCAGTCGGGGATCAGGTCCACCGGGCTCACCAGGTACACCAGTACCGCGGCCACGATCGCCTTGTCCACGTTCGACACGCGCGGGTCGCGGGCCAGGCGCCCCAGCAGCTTCAGGTACGCGGGGATGTCGCGCACGATGGACATCAGCGACGCACCCTCGCGATCCACCTTGCGCCGGTTGGGCCCGCGCGGGCGGCGCACCGGGCGCGGCTCCGCGCCTTCCTCGTAATCCTCGTCCAGGATGCTGCGGCGGGGCCGGCCGCCGCGGTCCTGCCCCTCGCCCGCCGCCGTGGCACGGCCGCGGCCTCCCCCGCTGCGCCGGGGGCCCACGAGGTCGTCGTCGTGCTCGTCGCGGGCGCGGGGGCCGCCGCCGCGGCGCGGGCCCACCAGGTCGTCGTCGTCCGCGGGGCGGCCGCGGGGCTGCTCGTCGTCGTCGCTGTAGTGCACGAAAGTCCTTCCCGTTCAGGTTGCTCGCTACGGCGCGGGCGGTCCGCTGCGCGGGTCGCCGTCGGGCTGCTGGATGCCGCCCGGCGGAAGCTGCGGCGCGCCGTTTCCGGACTCGCGCGGCAGCACCACGTTCTCCACCTCGCGCAGCACGCTGCGTCCGGCTTCGGTGATGCCGCTGACCACGCGTCCCGCCGTGCCCACCACGCCCAGCGCGCCGCGGATGGTGCCCAGCGCCACCCCCTGCGCGCGCATCTTGTCCTCCAGCAGCTCGCCGAAGCGCTGCACGCCGCCGGCCTGACGCACGGACCGGTTGTACTTGGACGACAGGAACTCGATGTAGTCCAGCACCTGGTACTGCTGCATCTCGGGCAGCGACTCCAGGTGGCGCAGAATGCGGTCGCGAAGAACGTCGTGCATCGGGGCCTCGCCGTGATTGAAACGGAACCGGTCGGCAACCGCCGTGCCGCCGGGTGCTGTTCGGGGGGATGTGCTCCGTCATGGCTACGCATCCGCCGCGCCTGCGGTTTCGGGTTCCCAATCTGGTCCGGCGGGAGGGAGTGCGAAAGTGCGTGAGTGCGTGAGTGCGTGAGTGCGAAAGTACGAGCCTACGCGATTGCCGAGCCGCCTGCCCGCCGGATGGCAGGCCGCGTCCGGCAGGACCAGTCCGCGCAGCCGCACTTCGTGAAGTTCCAGCCGCGACTTTAGGCGCCGTGGCGCGGGGGCTGCCATCAAAAGCAGCCGGGCGGTAGCAAACCGGCTGGCGATACGGCACGGCCGAGCCATCCCGGGCGTGTCGAATTAACGCAATTGACGACTTTTTTGTCGCCATGCACTCTTGAGAGCACGAGCCGCGGCTCCGCTGCGTCGAACCGCAGACGGAGACCCCGAATGATGGTCCCACGCATTACCCAGGAGACAGGACGATGCAGCATCGCCCCCTGCCCACGGTCCTCCTGCTGGTCCTGCTCGCCGGCTGCGCCGACGCGACGACCGATTCGCGTACCGCTCGGCCGCCAGTGGAGGCCGGCGCGCGGTTGACCACGGGCACCACGACCGATCCGATCTCCGTCACCATCTCCGGCGACCAGGCAGTGAGTGAATTCGAAGCATATCCGCACCAGCTGACCCGATACACGGCGACGGTCAGCGGAGGTACCGGTCCCTACTACTACGTATGGGGCGCGCGAACATGCCAGAAGGATACGTCGTACTACGGAGAGACACAGGTGATCTGCGGCAGCGATTACACGACGTACAGGTCAGGGTGGGGAATTTCGGAGATCGACTATCCGGTGCTGCAGGATGATACGGAGGTTCACTTTCTCCTGGAGCTGCGCGAAAGCCCGGACGGCTACGTCAGCGGTGTCGGCACGTACGAGGTATTCGGGCCGTACTACGCGCTGCAGTTCCTGGGCTCGCCGGACGCAGACTTCCAGTGCTCGCGAAAAGCCTCGTGGTATCCCTGGGAGGAGTGGAAGTACGACGACGGCGCCTGGAAGCCGAGCGGCCGGACGTACCGGCGCAACGGGTGCACCGGTGCCCGGGAGTTCGATCCCGCCAAGCCCGACACGGTAAGCTGAGCGCAGGCGCGCCGTATGCGCGGCCTTCAACCGGCGGCGTAAGTGATAGGGGGTGTCCAGCGGGGCACCCCCTCGCCGCGCCATCGATCCGGACCGCCGCGTGAGCCCGGCGGACGGAGCGGCGCGGAACGTCCGCCCGGCCGTTGCCGCGGGCGGGCTGGAGCCGCGTGTACGACGACAAGCACCGGACCAGCGACGTGGCCGGCGGTGCGCTGGTGGGCATCCTGGGCGGCCGCTCCACCGCCCCCCTGCTGCATCGGCACCGGGTGGATGGCGGCGACGCCGATCCGCCGGCCGTCCTCGTGGGGCCGGGCGTGATCGCCGTACGCGTCGCGGTGCGCTGACCCCCATCCCACCGGGATCCCGTGATCGACGGAGCCGAGATCCGCCGCGCCACCCCCGACGACCTGGAGGAGGTGGTGGAGCTGCTGGCGGCGCAGCTGGCGGAGCACCACATCCCCTTTGCCCGCGCGGACCTGGCATTCGCCGCGGAAGCCATTCCGCGCGTCGCGGAGCGCGGCCTGGTGCTGCTGGCGGTGGACGGAGCGGGCGCGGTGGGCGTGGCCTGCGTCTCGTACTCGTCGACGGTGGAGCGCGGAGGGCTGGTGGCCGGACGAGCTGTACGTGGTCCCCACGCGCCGCGAGCACGGCATGGGCAACGAGCTGCTGGCGGAGGCGATCGCGGCGGCGAGCCGCGAGGGGTGCCGCGCGATTGAGCTGGAGGTGGAGACGTCGCACGCGCGCGCCGAGCACCTGTACCGCCGCCACGGCTTCACCCCGCCGCCGCTGGACGCGCGCGCTCCCCTGATTCCCCCTGGACAACGCGCTCGCGGCCGCCGAACTGCGGCGGATCCGCTCACTCCCGTCGTGATTTGCCATCGTTGCCGCGCGGATTACCTTTCCGCCCTCGCACGTGAGGCGCGTACCTGAGATCCGGACCTGATTCCATGCCGATCTATCCGCTGAGGCAGGTGAACCCGTCGGCCCCGGCCGCGGCGCTGTACGACGAGTGGCTGGACGAGATCCGGCAGCAGCTGGAGGCGGGCGATGATCGCTGGGAGCTCTGCCGCCGCACGCTCACCGGGCTCTTCCATCCGCACCACGCGGACGCGAATCCGCGGAGCCTGCCGCTGGCCGCGCAGGCGGCGCTCGCCCAGATGGACGCGCGCAACATCACCCTCGAGCCCGAATACTACGCCGAAGTGGACGAGGCGAAGTTCAACGAGCGCAAGCCGCTGCTGTGGATGTGGCAGATGTTCGACCGCAGCCCGCTCGGC
>JAHWJJ010000328.1 GCA_019348475.1 Gemmatimonadota bacterium
CGAAAGTGCGAAAGTGCGAAAGTGCGAAAGTGCGAAAGTGCGAAAGTGCGAAAGGCAGAAAGCGGGGGCGGCGCATCGGCGCCGCCCCCGCCTGCGTTCTGGTGATCGCCTCGCGGGCAAAGTCGGCCGTCGCGGACTGGATGCTGGGGGTTTTGGGCGCCGTTGCAGGGTCGGCGCGGCCGGGGGGCGCCCGCGGAGCGGCGGCTGTGCGCGCGGCGTGCGCGGGTGGCGGGGCGGCTGCAGCGGCCGAAAGCGCGGAAATTGCGCACGGGCGCTGGCGTGAACGTCAGAAGAGTCGCACGGCCCCAGCCGCGGGCGGGACGGCGGCGCGGGCGTCCGAACCGGCGCAGACGGGAGGGACGGGTGAGCGCGGACGTGGACCGCAAGTTCTTCGTGGGGCTGGCGCGCGCGTTCGGCGGGGCCGTGTTCTTTTCGCTCCCGCTGCTGATGACCATGGAGATGTGGTGGCTGGGGTTCTACCTGGACCGTACCCGCCTGCTCATCTTCATGGTGGCCATGCTCCCCATGCTGGTGGCGCTGGACCACTACTCCGGCTTTCAGGAAACCACCAGCTGGGGCGAGGACGTGGTGGACGGCATCATCGCCTACGGCGTGGGGCTGGTGACCTCGCTGGTGGTGCTGCTGCTGTTCGGCATCGTGAACCTGGAGCAGCCGCTGCGTGAAGCGGTGGGCAAGGTGGCCATCCAGTCGGTTCCCGCCGGCATCGGCGCCGTGCTGGCCAACAGCCAGCTGGCCGGCGAAGGGCATGGCGACCAGGAGCAGCGCAAGCGGCGGGCGGGGTACGGCGCCGAGGTCTTCTTCATGGTGGCGGGGGCGCTGTTTCTGGCCTTCAACGTGGCGCCCACGGAAGAGATGGTCCTGATCGCCTTCATCATGACGCCCTGGCACGCGGTGGCGCTGGTGCTGGCATCGCTGGTGATGGTGCACGCCTTCGTCTACTCGTCCGGTTTCCGCGGCACGCCCCCCGCCCCCAAGGGCACGCCGGGGTGGAGCCTGTTCCTGCGCTTCAGCGTGGTTGGATACGCGGCCGCCCTGCTGGTGAGCGCCTACGTGCTGTGGACGTTCGGGCGGTTCGAGGACGGCGCGCTGACGGCGTACGTGATGATGACGGTGGTGCTCGGCTTTCCCGCGGCGCTGGGCGCGGCGGGGGCTCGGCTCATCCTCTAGCCTGACGCGGCCATGGCGGACCAGGAGAACGCGGGGGCCGGCGACCGCCGCGAGGTGTCGCGCTGGGAATGGGTGGCGGCGGCGGTGAGCGCCGCGCTGGTGCTGTTCGTGCTGGGGTACCTGCTGTTCGACGCGACGGCCCGGCCGCAGACGCCGCCGGCGGTGGAAGTGAGCGCCGACTCGGTGGCGCACGTGGGCGGCGTCTGGCGGGTGGAGTTCGTGGCGCGCAACCGGGGCCACGGCACGGCGGCCGGGGTGGTCGTGGAAGGCGAGCTCAAGGAGGGCGACCGGACGGTGGAAACCAGCGAAACCACGCTGGACTACGTACCGGGAAAGTCGAAGCGCCACGGCGGCCTGTTCTTTCGCCGGGACCCGGGCCCCTACCGGCTGGAGCTGCGGGCGTTCGGGTATCAGCGGCCATAGAGGAAGTGAGCGGGGATGCGGATCGAGGTGTGGAGCGACGTGGTGTGCCCGTGGTGCTGGATCGGCGAGACGCGGCTGTTCCGGTCGCTGCAGCAGCGGCCGGAGGTGCAGGCGGAGGTGGTCTGGCGGCCCTTTCAGCTGCAGCCGGACCTGCCCCCGCAGGGCAAGCCGTGGGATGAGGTGATCCGCACGAAGTTCGGCGGGCCGGAGCGCGCGCGGGCCATGTTCCAGCACGTGGCCGCCGCGGGCGCCCAGGACGGCCTGGCGTTCGACTTCGAGTCCATTCCCGCGCACCCCAACACCCGCGACGCGCACCGGCTGCTGCTCCTGGCGCAGCACTCCGGGCTGGGGAGGGAGATGGCGGAGGCGCTGTTCGCCGCCAACTTCGCGGAGGGGCGCGACGTGGGGAAGACCGGGGTGCTGACCGACGTTGCCGCGCAGGTGGGGATGGACCGCGACCGCGTGGCCCGCTTCCTCGGCGGCGACGAGCTGGGCCGCCAGGTGGACGAGAGCCAGGCCGAGGCGGCGCGGCTCGGCATCACCGGCGTCCCCTTCTTCGTGATCGACGGCCGGTACGCGTTCTCCGGCGCCCAGCCGCTGGAAACCTTCGTCTCCGTCCTGGACCGCGTCCGCCAGATGGACGCCGCCGCGGACTGACGCTGCATCCTGCGGATCACTGCCGCCGGCGGGGCCGTTCCCGGTGCGATTGCGGCCTCATCTGGCCTTCAACTTGACGGAGCGCGATGTCGCGCCGGCCCTGGATTCTGGCGGAGACGAACTGGAACGCGGTGTCGCGGACCGCGTACGACGCCGCCGTGCTGCCGTGGGGCGCCACGGAGGCGCACAACCGGCACCTGCCGTACGCGACGGACGTCATCCAGTGCGATCACGTCGCGGCGGAGGCGGCGCGGCTGGCGTGGGAGCGCGGCGCGCGCGTCATCGTGCTCCCCGCGGTGCCGTTCGGGGTGCAGACGGGGCAGCTGGACATCCCCCTGTGCCTGAACCTGAACCCCAGCACGCAGGCCGCCATCCTGGCTGACCTGGCGCACGCGCTCGCCGGCCAGGGCATCCGCAGGCTGCTGATCCTGAACGGCCACGGCGGCAACGACTTCCGCGCGATCATCCGCGAGCTTCAGCCGAAGACGGAGCTGTTTCTCTGCACCATCAACTGGTGGAACTGCGTCGATCCACGGACGTTCTTCGACACGCCGGGCGACCACGCGGGTGAGCTGGAGAGCAGCGTGATGATGCATCTCGCCCCCGGCCTGGTGCTGCCGCTGAGCGAGGCGGGGGCGGGGCGGGAGCGGCGGTTCCGGATCGCCGGGCTGCGCGAAGGATGGGCGTGGGCGCCGCGGAGGTGGACGTCGATCAGCGAAGATACCGGCGTCGGGGACCCCTCCGCCGCCACCGCGGAAAAGGGCGAAGCGTTCTTCCGCGCCGTCACCGAGCGCATCGGCGGGTTTCTGGTGGAGCTCGCGGCGGCGGACCCGGACGACCTCTACGCGGAGGCGCCGCCTGCGTAGCGCGTCAGGATCGTTGTTCGCCGCCCGAGTGCGGACTACACTTTGAGGACGCGGCGCCGGCGCTGCGGGCTGGCGGTTCTTTCCCCCTCGCAGCCGGGCCCAGTCCAGCAGGATGATGCCGCCGGAGCCCTCCGTCGATTCCCGGCGAACGTCTGGACGTGCGCTGGCGCTATCGCGGCCCCGCGACGACTGCTCTTCGAGGGGCCGCGCTTCGTCCGGTGCAGTTGCCGGCGCGGAGGATCAGTGCGAGCTCTCGATGAGCTGGTCGGGGGCGCGCAGCAGGTGCTGCCGCCCCGCCGCGTCGTGCAGGTACACGATCACGTCCACCCGCACGTCCGGCCCCCACTTTGGCCCGTCGCGGGCGATCACCTCCAGCACGTGCGCCTGCTGGCTGGGATGTTCCTGGCGGGTCGCGGCCGTCCACACCCGGTCGCCATACACCACCGACACCTTGTCCGCCGTCACGCCGGCGGGAAAGCGGCTTCCATCCACCGTCCTCACCCGCAGCACGGCGACCATCGGCCGCCCATCCGGCGGAGCCGCCGGCATGAAGTCGCGCCCCAGGTAGGCGTGCAGCGAAAGGTTCTGCCCCTGCACCTGGACCTGCGTGGGAGCATCTTTCAGCAGATCCCGCCGAGGGGTGATGGTCGTCGGCACACTGCAGCCGGAGAGCACCAGCGCGATCGCGAGTGTCGGCAGGAGGCGAAGCGGGAGCATGGCGGGTCGTCGGGTTCGGGTCCGCCTGCAGAACGATCCGGGCGGCGCGGCTGTGACGGCCGGGTCCACCGGTTCGGCATCATGGCGCCCACCCCTCGCGGCGGCAACGGCGACTACCCCGAGCTTCAGTAGATGCGCGGATGAACCTCCGCCCGCTTCCCGGCTGCGGGAGGGGGGCGGGCATCCGGATCTCCCCTTCCCCACAAACTGCGTGGGGGAGGGAGATGGAGACGCAGCCCGCGGGACACGATCGAAATTCTCGCGTCTCCGCGAGGGAAGGAGCGCGGAGGGCCGGGTGAGGTCCACGACCGCGACGCAAAGGCGGCCCCGCGACGATCTCTCGGCGCGGGGCCGCGGGGCATCCGCCGAATCCGGCCCGCGGGGTCAGCCCGTCGCGCCGACCTGCGTGGCCACGCGGCTGCCGGAGATCGGGTCGCGCTCGGACGGGGTGCCGGCGGCGCGCGAACCCGGCGAGGGCGGCGCGTCGGGGCCGTCGTCGCGGGGCAGGACGGCGCCCTGTTCCAGCCAGGCGTAGTTCCCCTTCAGCACCTCCTGCGCGAGCTTGTAGGTGCTGTCGTCGGCGTTGGTGCCGATCTCCGCGAACAGCTGCCGGATGCGCAGCCGCGACCGCCTGGCGAACACGTCCGCCAGCCGCAGCGCCTGCCGGCCGTGCGGCTCGTCGGCCATTGAGTGCGCGCGCACGCAGGCGCAGCTGATGGCGTACAGCTCCGCGCCGATGTCCACGAAGCGGCCCAGCAGCTTGCCCTTGCGCTCCAGCTTCGCCTGGTGCCTGCCCATGGCGTAGAACATCTCGCGCGCCAGCTTGCGCGAGGTGCGCTCCACGTAGCGGATGTGCCTGGCCAGCGGGCCGAAGTGGCCGTACGCGCCGGGGAGCTGCCCGCCGCCCACGAAGCGCTTGGGAAGCCAGCCGGCGTACCACACGCCCGCCTTGGCCATCGCCGCCAGCTTTTGCCCCATGCCGATGCCGGGCTTGATCATGTCGCCCGCCACCGCCAGGTGCGTGTCCACCGCCTCGCGGGCGATGAACAGGTGCATGATCTCGGACGTCCCCTCGAAGATGCGGTTGATGCGGAAGTCGCGCATCATCCGCTCCACCGGGACGGGCTTTTCGCCGCGCGCGGCCAGCGAGTCGGCCGTCTCGTACCCGCGGCCGCCGCGGATCTGCATCAGGTCGTCCATGATGCGCCACCCCACCTCGGTGGTCCACAGCTTGGCGATGGCGGCCTCCAGCCGGATGTCGTTCTGCGCCTGGTCGGCCAGCGCGCTGCTGAGCTCGGCCATGGACTCGATGCCGAAGCAGTCCGCCGCCATGGCGCCCAGCATCTGCGCCACCTCGTCGTGCTTCCCCACCGCCTGGCCCCACTGCACGCGCTCCGCCGCCCATTTGCGCGCCACGTGCACCGCCGCCTTGGCGCCGTACGCCGCCGACATGGGAAGCGTCAGGCGCCCCGTGTTCAGCGTGATCAGCGCCAGCTTCAGCCCCTTGCCCTCTCCCCACAGGATGTCTTCGCGGGGAACGCGGACGTTCTCGAAGGTGATCACCGCGTTCTGCAGCGCCTTGAGCCCCATGAACCGGCAGCGCTGGGTGATGGTGACGCCGGGCGCGCTGGTGTCGACGATGAAGGCGGTGATCTGCGGGATGGCCTTGCCGTCCCTGATCTTGTCGGGGGTGCGGGCCATCACCACCAGCAGCTCGGCCAGGGTGCC
>JAHWJJ010000329.1 GCA_019348475.1 Gemmatimonadota bacterium
GGGGAGGGGTGCCGTGGAGCAGGGCGTAATCCACCGCGCGAAGTTCAACCTCCACCAGGGTTTTTTCGGGGGAGGTCGCGAGGAACGAGCGGGAGGGGGTGCGGCTGGACGGGGGCCCTCTCCCCCGCCAGGCCTTTCGCTCGTCCCTCGCGACGGCTGGCGACCCCTCCCCCAACCCCGGGGGAGGGGTGGCGTGGAGCAGGGCGTAATCCGCCGGAGCAAAGTTCAACCTCCACCAGGGTGTTTTCGGGGGAGGTCGCGAGGAACGAGCGGGAGGGGGTGCGGCTGGGACCGCCCACGCCAGCGTGGGCCCACCCCCCTTCGGGCGCGGGAGTTGCAAATCCTCTCCACACGGGCAGATGAACAGTCACCACACGCGCCTTCCCTTGCGGGAGGCGCGTTGTGATTGTTCGCCCCTGGAATGGGCGCGCGGGTGCGCCCGCAACATGGATCGGAACCGGAGAAAGCGCAGTGAGAGCAGTGACGAGGACGTGGATGATGCGGGCCGCGGTGGCCGGCGCGCTGGCGATGGGAGCGGGGGCGGCCGAGGCGCAGGTGTTCACGCCCAGCTACCAGGCGCCGGTGGTGATGAACGACCTGGGCATCTACCTGAGCGACGCGCCCGGCGACCTGGCGGTCGAGGGGATCTGGCGCGGCGGGCCGGTGGGCCTGCGCGTCGGCTTCGTGGATGCGGGTGACGACCTGCTGTCGCTGGGTGGCGAGGTGCGAGTGCCGGTGTCCGCGCCCATTGCCGTGGCGTTCACCGCGGGCGCGCAGGGGCTCATCGGCGACCTGGACGGCATCGGCGTACAGGCCGGGCTCTCCATCGGGCAGCGCTTCGTGAACCCCGGCGTTGCGCTCACGCCCTACATCCACCCGCGCATCGCGCTGATCGACGGTCTGGCGGTGGACGACGAGTTCGGTGCGGAGCTTCTGGCGGACCTGGGGCTGGACGCGGAGTTTGCGTCCAACCTCATCCTGCGCATCAGCGTGGGGCTGGGCGCGGGCAGCCCGGGCGTGGGCATCGGCCTCGCCTGGCGCAGGTAGCGGCCACCGCCGGATTCTCCCTCCCCCACCAGTTGATGGGGGAAGGGCCGGGGATGGGGGGCGCCTGCCGGACCGCTTCATCTCCAGCTTCTCGCCACCGAAGTTCCTCCCGTCTCCGCGGCCACGGGCCCTCTCCCCCGCCAGCCTTTTCGCTCGTCCTCGCGACGGCTGGCGACCCCTCCCCCCAACCCCGGGGGAGGGGTGGCGTGGAGCAGGGCGTAATCCACCGCGCGAAGTTCAACCTCTTCCAGAGGCTTTGGGGGAGGTCGCGAGGACGAGCGGGGAGGGGCCGGGGGAGGGCATCCCCGGCGGCCTCTCTCCATCGGCTGATCCTCATCCGCCCCCTCTCACCCGATCCGCAGATGGCCGGCACGCCGCTCGACCGCATCCTCCACGACGTCCGCGCCTTCGTCCGCGGCGAGCTGGTGCCGCTGGAGGACCGGCTGCGCGCCGGCGGGTTCGCGGACCTGGCCCCCGCGCTGGAGGAGAAGCGGCGGCAGGTGAAGGAGATGGGGCTGTGGGCGCCCTTTCTTCCCCAGCGGCTGGGCGGGCTGGGGCTCTCGCTGACGGAGTTCGCCCGCGTGAGCGAGGAGCTGGGGTGGTCCATGCTGGGGCACTACGCGTTCAACTGCCAGGCGCCCGACGTGGGCAACATGGAGCTGCTGATGGACCACGGCACTCCGGAGCAGCAGGCGCGCTGGCTCACGCCGTTGGCAAGAGGAGAGATCCGCAGCTGCTTTTCGATGACCGAGCCGGAGCACGCCGGGTCCAACCCCGTGCACCTGGGCACGACGGCGGTGCGGGAGGGCGGCGAGTACGTGATCAACGGCCACAAGTGGTTCACCTCGTCGGCGGAGGGCTCCGCGTTCGCCATCGTGATGGCGGTGACGAGCCCCGACGCGCCGCGGCCGCACGAGCGCGCCAGCCAGATCATCGTCCCCACGGATACGCCGGGGTTCCGCCGGGTGCGCAACATCTCCATCATGGGCGAGGCCGGCGAAGGCTACTTCAGCCACGCGGAGGTGGTGTACGAGGACTGCCGCGTGCCCGTCGCGAACCTGATCGGCGCGGAGGGGAGCGGGTTCCGCCTGGCGCAGGAGCGGCTGGGGCCCGGGCGCATTCACCACTGCATGCGGTGGATCGGCATCGCGGAGCGCGCGTTCGACCTGATGTGCCGCCGCGCCGCCGCGCGCGAGCTGGCGCCCGGCGAACCGCTGGGGAGCAAGCAAACGGTGCAGCACTGGATCGCGGAGAGCCGCGCGGAGATCCACGCGTCGCGGCTGATGGTGCTGGACGCCGCGGAGCGCATCGACCGCGAGGGGGCGGCGGCGGCGCGCGTGGACATCTCGACCATCAAGTTCTACGTGGCCGGCGTGCTGCAGCGGGTGATCGACCGCGCCATCCAGACGCACGGGGCGCTGGGGCTCACGGACGACACGCCGCTGGCCTCCATGGCCCGCCACGAACGCGCCGCCCGCATCTACGACGGCCCCGACGAGGTGCACAAGTCCGTGGTCGCGCGGGAGATTTTGCGCCGATACGGGGTTAGCGTGGCGATCTGAGCGGCCCTCTCCCCCGCCAGGCCTTTCGCTCGTTCCTCGCGACGGCTGGCGACCCCTCCGCCGCGGGGAGGGGTGGCTGGGGGAGGTTGGCCGCCACGCAGAGTGTCGGAGCCGCGCACGGGATTTCTCCCTTCCCCCACGCAGTTTGTGGGGGAAGGGCCGGGGATGGGGGGGCGCTCCGCGGGCCGCTCGATCCCAGCCTCACGCGCCGAAGTTCTCCCCTCTCCGCGGGGAACGAACGGCGAGGGGCCGGGGGAGGGGCCACCCGCCGCCTGCGCCCAGCATCACGAACGGAAACACGATGAGCGACAACACCATCGCGGTGCGTGAGGGCGAGGGGTTCGACGCGGCCGGCGTGCTGGAGCACCTGCGCGCGCAGATCCCCGGCATCCCCGCGGGCGAGCTGGAGGTGCGGCAGTTCCCCACGGGCGCGTCGAACCTCACCTACCTGCTGCGCGTGGACGGATGGACCGCCGTGCTGCGGCGCCCGCCGCTGGGCCCGGTCGCCCCCAGGGCGCACGACATGGAGCGCGAAGGAAAGCTGCTCCAGCGCCTGAACGCCGTCTTTCCCCTCGCGCCGCGGCCGCTGCTCATCTGCACGGACGCGGAGGTGATCGGGGCGCCGTTCACGGTGATGGAGTACCGCCCCGGCGTGGTCGTGGATGCGCGGCTGCCGAACGGCGTGCAGGCGACGCCGGAGCTGGCCCGCGCGATGGCGGAGGCGGTGGTGGACACGCTGGTCGAGCTGCACCGCGTGGACTATCGCGCGGCGGGGCTGGCGGAGATGGGACGGCCGGAGGGCTTCATGCAGCGGCAGGTGGACGGGTGGATCGGCCGCTATCAGAAGGCGGCGACGGACCAGATCCCCGAGGTGGAGCCGCTCATCCGCCGCATCCGCGACCGCGTGCCGCAGCCGGGTGCCGCGGCGGCCACCGTCATCCACAACGACTTCAAGCTCAAAAACCTGATCTTCGACCCAGCGGACCTGGGGCGCGTGACGGCGGTGGTGGACTGGGAGATGGCGACGGTGGGGGACCCGCTGTTCGACCTGGCCATCTTTCTGAGCTACTGGACCGATCCATCCGATCCGCCCGCCCTGCAGGCGCTGGTGCCCAGCGTCACCACCCTGCCCCAGTTCCCCGCCCGCGGCGAGCTGCGCGACCTGTACGCGCGAAAGAGCGGGCGCGACCTGTCGGGGCTGGACTGGTACATGACCTTCGCGTACTTCAAGCTCGCCGTCATCCTGCAGCAGATCTACGCCCGCTACGTGCGCGGCCAGACGCGCGACCCGCGCTTCGCCGGCTTCGGCCACGCCGTGCGCACGCTCATCGTCCATGCGGAAGGACGTCAGGAGTAGATCCGTAGAAGTCAGCCCACGGCAGGGGCCGCGAAAACGGGGGCGACGACGAGCGCGGCGGCGCCGCGAAGGCGCGTCTGCGGGTCGTGGGGCTCGGGGATCACGGGGGTGGCGGCGGCGCCCTGCGTCAGGGTCCGCTCGGCCAGCGCCTCCGCGACGCGCGGGCGGATCAGGTCCCACCCCGCCGCGATGTCGCCGCCCACCACGATGCGCGCCGGGTTCAGCGCGTTGACGATGGCCGCCAGGCCCAGCCCCACGTACCGCCCGGTCACCGCCAGCGCCTCGCGCGCGGCCGCGTCGCCGGCGCGGGCGCGGGCGATCACGTCCACCACCGTCAGCCGGCTCTCGCGCACCTGGGCGTAGCTTTCGCGCGTCGCCAGCTCGCGGCCCAGGTAGCGGGCGACCACGGCCGTGGTGGACGTGTACGCCTCCCAGCACCCGCGCGACCCGCACAGGCACGCCGGCCCTTCCAGCGAGAGAGGGATGTGGCCGAACTCGCCCGCGGCGTCGCGGTGGCCGCGCACCACGTGGCCGCCCATCACCAGCCCCGCGCCCACGCCGTCGGAGATGGTGACGTACGCAAAGCTGTCGGCGCCCTCGATCAACCCCTGCCCCATCCACATCTGCGCCAGCGCGCAGGCCACGGCGTCGCGCTCGATGTGCACGCGAATGCCCACGGCCTCTTCCAGCGCACCGCGCAGGTCCACGTTGCGCCAGCCCAGCGTGGGCGCGTTCACCACCCGCCCGGTGGCGCGGTCCACCATCCCCGGCACCACCATCCCCACGCCCTGGCACTCGCCGGCCGGCACGTGCGCGTCCACCAGCCGGCGGATGCGGGGGGCCAGCGCGTCCACCAGCTCCTCCGGGGTGGCCGGCGTCGCCAGCAGTTCCGTGGCCAGGGGACGGCCGCTGAAGTCGGAGAGCATCAGCTGCGTTTCGCTCAGCCGCACGTCCACCGCCACCGCCAGGCGGTCGTGCGCGCGCACGTGCAGCAGCGTGGGCTTGCGCCCGCGCCGCGACGCGCCGGTGGCGCCTTCCACCAGCAGCTCCGCCTCGATCAGCTCGTTCACCAGCGGCGTGACGATGCCGCGCGCCACCCCCATCCGCCGCGCCAGGTCCGCCCGCGAGATCGGCTGGTACTCGCGCACCAGGTTCAGGACGATCTGGCGGTTGATCTCCTTGGTGGTGGTGCGGGTGGCGCGCCGAAAGTTGCGCGGGTCGATTTTTCGCACGGCGAGGGTCGTTCAGGAAATCGGACCGGCGATGCACGTCCGGCGGCGGGAATTCGTCCGCGGCACGGGCAAAATGACGCGGCGCACCCGCGCCCCGCTGAAGATGGCCCGCGCCGCGCCGCCCACGCAAGCCGGGGCCGTGCCGACGATTTTCCCGCCACGGCGCCCGGACCGGCGCGGAAAAAGCCTTGCGGAGCCGCACGTACACGGTTCTTCTCTGCTCCACCTTCGTCAACAAAGCTGACGAATTCGGTTCCGGACCGCCGCCCGTGAGCAGCCCCGACCCGGGCATCCCCCGAGGGGCCGCCGCGTCCGCGCCGAATGGGGCGGCGGGTGAGGTGCTGCTGGCCGGAGGTCTGTTCGGGGATGGGGACGCC
>JAHWJJ010000034.1 GCA_019348475.1 Gemmatimonadota bacterium
ATACAGTTGTGTTGATCCGCATCGAACCTGCCGACGAACGGCCGCTGTACCTCCAGATCATGGACGAGGTCCGCCGCGCGCTGGTGCTGGGCACGGTTGCGCCGGAAGACCCGCTCCCGTCCGTACGCGCGCTCGCCGCGGAACTGCGGGTGAACCCGAACACCGTCCAGCAGGCCTATCGCGAGCTGGAGCGGGCGGGGATCGTCTACACGCGCCGCGGCCAAGGGACGTTCGTCGCCGCGCCCGGCGGCGGAGAGCGCGAGCAGCTGCTGCACGACGTGGCCGAGCGCGCCCTGCGCGACGCGCGGCGCTACGGCATCGAGCCCGAGGAGCTGGCGGAGGCCATCCTCCGCGCGGCCGATCTCGACCCATCCACCCCTTCCACCGGAGTCCGTTCATGAGCTTTCCCGCCCTCCCCACGCGCCTGGACGCCGCCGAGCTGGCCATCGAAACCCGCGCCGTCTCCAGGAGCTATCCACCCGCCGTCTTTGCCCTGAGCGGGCTGGACCTGCAGGTGCCCGCGGGCGCCGTGTACGTCCTGGTCGGCCCCAACGGCGCGGGAAAGAGCACCACCATGCACGTCCTGCTGGACCTTGTGCGCCCCGACCATGGCACGGCGTCGGTGCTGGGGATCGATACGGCCGCGCAGCCGGCGCTGGCGCGCGCGCAGATCGGCTACGTGCCCGAGGTGGTGGACACCGCCTACGGATGGCTCACCGTGCGCGGGCTGCTGCAGCACCACGCGGCGTTCTACCACGCGTGGGATCCGGCGTACGCCGACGCGCTCTGCAGACGGTTGGGGCTGCGGATGGACGAGCGGTTCCGCGCGCTCAGCAAGGGCGCCGCGCGCCGGGTGGCGCTGGTGACGGCGCTGGCGCACCGCCCGCCCGTGCTGCTGCTGGACGAGCCGACGGACGGGCTGGACCCGCTGGCGCGAGAGGACTTCGCCGAGCTGCTGATCGAGCACATGGCCGACGCGCCGACCACGATCCTGTGGAGCACGCACCACGTGCACGAGGCGGAGCGGATGGCGGACCACGTAGGGGTGCTGCGCAGCGGAAAGCTCCTGCTGCAGGCGCCCGTGGAAGCGGTGCGCGTGGGGCTGCGCCGCTACCACGCGGTGGTGCCGGAGGGGTGGACGGGCGCGCCGGGGCTGAACGGCGAGGTGCTGGTGCGCGCCGGCGGCGGCCGCGAGATCACCTGGACGGTGTGGGGCGACGAGCGGCAGGTGGCGGAGCGGCTCGCCGCCTCCGGCGCCACCGTACGCGAAGCCGGCCGGCTGTCGCTGGAAGACGCCGCGCTTGCGCTGCTGCGCGCCGGCGAGGCCGCGTGAGCGCCGCCGTCCTGCGCCGGCCCGCGCCCTGGCCTCGCGTGGCGCGTGCCGAAGCGGCCGCGTTGCTGCACTCCCGCGCCGTTCCGCTCACCCTGCTGGGGGTGGTGCTGCTGGCGTCGCGCCCGGTCTCCGGCGGACAGCCGGAGTGGCCTTACGACCAGCTCCGCGCAGTCGTGCCGCTGATGTTCTTCTTTCCCCTGCTGCACTGGCGCGGCCGGGCCGGGCGCGGCTCGCTGGACCAGGCCGTGCCCATCGGCGCATGGGGACACGAACTGGTCCGCGTGGGGTGCGGCGCGCTGGCGGCCGCGTTCACCCTCGCGCTCGCCGCGGCGGTGCACACGTGGAGCCTGAGGCCGGCATTCGGCGCCGCCGGCGGATATCCCGCCTCGTATCCGGTGGTGCTGACGCTGACGGGGGTGGCGTACTCGCTGTTCGGATCGGCCGTCATGCTGCGCGCATCACGGCCGGGACGCGTGCTGCTGGGCACGTTCGCCATCGGCACCGCGGTGATGCTCCTGACCGGCGTGGGGCTGGAGAGGTATGGAAAGCTGACCGAGATCGCGGAAGACGGCAGCCGCACGGTGACGTACACCACCTCGCTCATGCTGGCGCCGGCGCTGCTCTGGCTGGCCGGCGGGGTCGCGGCCGTCCTGCTGTCCGTGTGGCTGGGCCGCCGCGAGCCGGCCGCCGCGGCGCGCCGGCTCCGCTCGCGCGCATCCACCCCGCTTGCGCGGCCGGCGCGGGCCCGGGTGGATGCGCGCTCGCTGCGGACCCCGCGTTCGCCGGCCACCGCGAGAATGGTCGCCGCGCGGCAGTTCGCCGGGATGGCCCCGCGAATGGCGTGGCCGCTGGCGATGGCCGCCGCGCTGGGCGTGTGGTCCGCCGTGTGGGAGATGCGCTCCGGGCCCACGCACTCCAGCTTCTTGGCGGGCTCCGGGCCGTTCATCTTCCTGTGGATCGTCGCCTTCTTCTGGCCGTTGCTGGTGTGGGTGGAAGAGCGCGCCGGCCGCGACTGGGACGCGGCCCGTCCGCTGGACGCGCTCACCCGCCGGCTGCTGCAGGCCGGCGCGGGGCTGGCGTGGCTGCAGGGCGCCGTGCACCTGGTGCTGATCGGCTGCATCGGCGGCGCGGCGGCCGTGGGGACGGTGGGCTCGTCGCGCGACGTGCCCGGCTGGGCGTGGCCCGGGCTGCCGCTGTGCGCGGCGGCGCTCTACTTCCTGGGCTCCCTTCCCGCCCTCCTGTCGCGCCGCCCCGCCGGCTGGAGCATCATCGGCATCCTCCTGCTGGCGCAGGCGCTCACCCTGTCCGTGATCCTGCTTCGGACCGGGATCCAGACGACCCCGGTGCTGGCGCCGTCGCGCGTGTTCGCCCCCGTGGCCTCCAATGCGGGCGGGGAATGGTCGCTGGCCGCCGCGCTGCTGTGGATCCCCATCTTCGCCGCGATGACGGTGGCCGCCGTGCACCGGCGCGTCCGGCTGGACCGCCAGGGCCTCTTCGCCGGCCAGCATCACCGAATCCGGAATTACGGCCGTTGACTCCTGAGTCATCCGGCGCTGCGCGCACCATGCGGATAAGAGCGCAGTCCAACCTCCCCCGGGGGTTTTCGGGGGAGGTGCGAGCCTAAGCGAGCGGAGGGGGCGCGGCGCGGAGCCGGCCATAGTGCTGAAGGCCTATCCACGCATCGGGCTTTTCCATTCAGGGAGGCGCCACGCTGGACCTTCTGGCGCGCAGGAGCCTGAGCGCCGGCCGAAGGACCTCGCCGGCAGAACCGCGGGGCTGGCCCCACGGTGGCATCCAGCGCCGGCGCGACCGAGAGAAGATTCTTCGGTCGCGCGCTCCCTGAATGCCGTCCGCCCACCCGTGCGGCGCTCCCTCAGGACGCCCGGGTGAGGCGATCCTCTCCCTCTGAAAAGCAAAAGTGCGAGAGCGCCACTTTCGCACTCTCGCACTTTCGCACTCTCGCACTCGCCGTTCAGTACGCCGGCGGGTCGCTCGCGGGGAACGATTCGATCGAGCCCTCCACCACCTTCCCCTCGTCGTGCGTCTTGTGGTGCGTGATCGGCGCGCCGGCGACCGCGGGCGACACCGCCTCGGCCCTGTCGCGGCCGCCCAGCAGCTGCCGCAGCACGTACTGCAGAATACCGCCGTGGCGGTAGTACAGCACCTCCTGCGGCGTGTCGATGCGCACCAGCGCGCGGAACTCGCGGACCGCGCCCTCGTCGTCCGTCGCGCGCACCGTCACCTCGCGCGTGGCCAGGTTGCTGGAAATCACCTCCGTCACCCCCAGGACGTCGAAGCGCTCGCGGCCGGTGAGCCCCAGCGACTCCACGTTCTCGCCCGGAAGGAACTGGAGCGGCAGCACCCCCATCCCCACCAGGTTGCTGCGGTGGATGCGCTCGTAGCTTTCGGCGATGGCGGCCTTTATCCCCTGCAGGTGCGGGCCCTTGGCCGCCCAGTCGCGCGACGATCCGCTGCCGTACTCCTTCCCGGCCAGCACGATCAGCGGGGTGCCGTCCGCCTGGTAGCGCATGGCCGCGTCGTAGATCGTGGTGATCTCGTCCTCGGGAAAGTACGTGGTGTACCCGCCCTCCGTCCCCGGCGCCAGCTGGTTGCGGATGCGCACGTTGGCGAAGGTGCCGCGGATCATCACCTCGTGGTTGCCGCGGCGGGCGCCGTACGAGTTGAAGTCCGTGGGGTCCACGCCGTGCTCGATCAGATACCGGCCGGCCGGCGAGTCCTTCTTGATGGAGCCCGCGGGGCTGATGTGGTCCGTCGTGACCGAATCGCGCAGCAGCGCCACCGCCCGCGCGCCGGTGACGTCCGCCACCGCCTGCGGCGCCTCGCGCGGCATGTTCTCGAAGTACGGCGGCTGGCGCACGTACGTGGATTCCGCGGCCCACGCAAAGCGGTCGCCGGCGGGGACGGGCATGCTCTTCCACCGGTCGTCGCCCTCGAACACGGCGCCGTAGCTGCGCGCGTACATGGCGCTGTCGATGGACGACTGGATGGCCGATTGCACCTCGTTGCCGGTCGGCCAGATGTCCTTGAGAAAGACCGACCGCCCCTCGGGATCCTCGCCGATGGGCTCGTTGTACGGGTCCCAGTCGATGCGCCCGGCAAGGGCGTAGGCCACCACCAGCGGCGGCGACATCAGGAAGTTGGCGCGCACGTCGCTGTTGATGCGCCCCTCGAAGTTGCGGTTGCCGCTGAGCACCGAGCAGGCCACCAGCCCCCCGTTCTGGATCGCCTCGGAGATCTGCTGCGGCAGCGGGCCGCTGTTGCCGATGCAGGTGGTGCAGCCGTATCCCACCACGTTGAAGCCCAGCTCCTCCAGGTACGGCAGCAGCCCCGACTTCTCGTAGTACTCGGTGACCACCTTGGAGCCCGGTGCGAGCGACGTCTTGACCCACGGCTTGCGCGTGAGGCCGTGCTCGCGCGCCTTCTTGGCCAGCAGCCCCGCCGCGATCATCACCGACGGGTTGCTGGTGTTGGTGCAGCTGGTGATGGCGGCGATCACGACGGAGCCGTGGTCCAGCACCGCCTCGGCGTCCTCCACCAGCACCTTCTGCGCGTCGGGCGAGTTCCCCGTTCCCTCGCCCCACACCCCCACCTTGTCCACCCCTTCGGCCCGGTCGGCGTTGGCGGCGTCCTTGTGGCTCTCCGCCGAGCCCCTCCCCGGCTTCAACGAGGGGAGCGCCTTTTTGAACGCCTTCTTGGCCTTGCTCAGCGGGATGCGGTCCTGCGGCCGCCGCGGGCCCGCGATGCTGGGCTCCACCGAGTTCAGGTCCAGCACCAGCGTGTCGCTGAACACCGGTTCGGGCGTGTCGGCGCTGTGAAAGAGGCCCTGCGCCTTCATGTACGCCTCCACCAGCGCAATGCGCTCGGCGGGGCGGCCGGTGAAGCGCAGGTAGTCCAGCGTCACCTGGTCGGGGGGAAAGATGGCGCAGGTGGCGCCGTACTCGGGCGACATGTTGCCGATGGTGGCGCGGTCCGCCAGCGCCAGCGACGCCACCCCGGGGCCGTAGAACTCCACGAACTTGCCCACCACCCCCTTCTTGCGCAGCATCTCGGTGACGGTGAGCACCAGGTCGGTGGCCGTGGCGCCCTCCGGCAGCTCGCCGTCCAGCCGAAAGCCGATCACCTCGGGAATCAGCATGCTGATCGGCTGGCCCAGCATGGCCGCCTCGGCCTCGATGCCGCCCACGCCCCACGCCAGGATCCCCAGCCCGTTCACCATGGGCGTGTGGCTGTCCGTGCCCACGCACGTGTCGGGATAGGCCAGCGGGAAGCCGCTGCGCCCCTTGGGAAGGTTGGGATTCTCGTCGGTGGAGAAGACGACGCGCGACAGGTACTCCAGGTTCACCTGGTGCACGATGCCGGTGTTGGGCGGAACCACCTGGAAGTTCTGGAACGCCTGCTGTCCCCAGCGCAGAAAGGCGTAGCGCTCGGCGTTGCGCTGGTAATCCAGCTCCACGTTCTGCTCGAAGGCGTCTGCCGAGCCGAAGGCGTCCACCTGGATGGAGTGGTCGATCACCAGCTCCACCGGCTGCAGCGGGTTGATGCGCGACGGGTCGCCGCCCAGCTCGGCCATGGCGTCGCGCATGGCGGCCAGGTCCACCACGCAGGGGACGCCGGTGAAGTCCTGCAGCACCACCCGGGCGGGCGAGTAGGCGATCTCGCGGTCGGGCGGATCCTTGGGATCCCATTTGGCCAGCGCGAGCACGTCCTCGCGCGTGACGGTCACGCCGTCCTCGGTGCGCAGCAGGTTCTCCAGCAGAATGCGCAGCGAATACGGCAGCCGCCCCACGTCCACCCCCTCGCCAGCCAGCGCGTCCAGCCGGAAGATCTCGTACTCGCGGCCGTCCACGTTCAGCGTGGAGCGCGCCCCGAAGCTGTTGCTCATCAACCGTCTCCTGTGCCTGGAACTGAAAAGGAGCGGCGCCCCGCCGCCCATCCGCCCTCCCCCGCCACGCGTGTCGGCGGGGTTGCTGTCGCGCGACAGTTTAGCCGGTCGTGCCCCCTCCCGAAAGCGCTTCCGCAGGCTCGCGGGCGTGCGCGGGCGGCGTCGTGCGTTCCGGCGGCTCGGGGGGGCCGGCCAGGGGGCTGCAAGGCGGGTTCCAGCGCGGCGCCACGGCTGCGGCGGCGACGCCAAAAGGGCAGGCGGAGACCATCTCTCCGCCCGCCCGTTGAACCGCCGGTGGTGCCGTGGATCAGCAGATGTCGTTCGTCGTGGGCCCGTAGACCCGCAGGTACGAGGTGGAGGTGTGCCCGCCCGAGGTGACGTCCACGCGCAGGTCCATGTGGGGGTCGCCGACGTCGATCCACTGCATCGCGGTGCGCTCGTTACCCAGCGAGTACCAGTTGCCGTCGTTGTAGGGCTGGTAAGTCCAGGCGTACGTGTAGGTGGACCCACCGCCCGGGTTGGAGTCGTACTCGTGGAACCCGGAGCACGTCACGTAGACGGGACCGCTGATGTAGGAGGTCACGTGGTTCATGCCGGGGGCGGCGTCGCCCAGCGTGCGCTCCGCCGCGGTGGGCTCGCTGCCGCACGCCGCCGCCACGACGGCGGCCGTTATCAGCATCATCATCCGCTTGACGATCATCATGTGCTCCTTGCAGGGGGAATGCGCGGCACCGATCGCACCGCACGTGAATGCAATGTCGCGTTGAGGCCGCGGCTTGTCAATACATTTGTGGCTTTAAAGGTGTGTCCGTGTTTGTTGCTGCGTCGTGAACTCCTGGAACACGCTGGATGGCCGTACCTGTCGCACGGCGCGCGAGGTCACTTCAGGGCTGCAAGATGGCGTGGCGGGTGGAACGAAGACTGGGCCGATGTCGACTCCAGCGAAGGGGCTCCGGGTTCAGCGAGGCCATCCTCCCCAGCACCGCGGTCTTCACGGCGGCGGATGAACGGGTGCGCGAATCTCCCGGAAGCAGTATCGTTCCGGCATCCAGCACGCGAACCAGACGCACGCCGCACCGCACGAGATCCGGATGAGCCGCGAAGTGATCCTGATCGGGGACAAGGTCCTCATCAAGCCGGAGGAGGAGAACAACAAGACGCCGTCGGGGCTGTTCCTTCCGCAGGGGGTGCAGCAGAAGGAGGAGGTGATGTGTGGATACGTGGTGAACACCGGCCCCGGCTACCCCCTGGGCGAGGCGGCCACGGAAGGTGAGCCGTGGAGCGGCCGCACCCGCACGGAGCTGCGCTACGTCCCCCTGCAGGCGCAGAAGGGGGACTACGCCATCTTCCTCAAGGCCCCCGCCGTGGAGGTGGAGATCGACGGCAACAAGTACCAGATCGTCCCCCACGGCGCGATCCTCCTCCTGATCCGCGACCACATGCCGCTGCCGTAGCCCGCACCGGCGGTGGCGCGCAAAACGAAAGGCGGCGCGGGGCCCGTGTGGCTCCCGCGCCGTTTCGTCTCGTTCCCGACCGCAACGTACCCGCAGCGCGTGCCGCGGTCGATGGCGACGAAGAGATACCTGCGCCTTTTAGCCGCTTCCGCGCAGGTGGCGGCGGACGACGAGAAAACGCCAGAGGCCGAAGGGAAGGAGGAGCGCGCCGGCGGCGAGAAACATCCATCCCGCCGCGTCGGAAACCGGCCCTTCGACCAGTTCCACCAGCGCCGCACCCCCCGCGACCAGGGCCAGCGCCGTCCGGACGTACGCCAGCAGCGTGCGCTCGTTCGCCAGGTGCGTGCGGTCCTTTGCGAGCCGGTCGCGAACCTCCGTTTCGGCGCTCATCCCGGCAGAATGCCGTCCGCTGCCGCCGGTGACAAGCCCCGGTTGCATCCGCGCGCCTCGTTACCCCGGCAGATCCCGAGGCCGGTCCGCCGCGTTCCTGACGCGGCCAGCCGGCCGCCTGCTCCACCGATCCACCCCCGCGGAGTCCACCGACGGTGCCGACAGCGGGTCGTGCTCCGCCGGGGGATGCCGGGCGGACGGCAGGCCGCCACGAGCACGGCCATCAACAGGATGATGGGCAACGGTCCCTCCCTGCGGCGGGTGACCCGCGCACGCTGGCGCGGGCGCGACGCAGCGGCAACGGGTGGAACGTTCCGGCTGCCGCGGGCGTACCACGCGGCGCCGTGCCCCGGGCACTGGCCGAATACGCGCTCCCGGACGTACGTTTCCGCCGCCGCTGTGCCCGTTTTTTCCCCGGCCGGTCCGATCCCGCCGCTCCACCGCGTCGCCGCCCTTTCCACGCCTCACCGAACCCGCCCATGACCCGCTTGCGAAGCATCTGCGCCCTGGCATTCCTTTGCTGCGCCTCCATCGTCCACCCGCTGGACGCGCAGACCCCCGCGGCCCGGGAGGGCGCCGTGCGCATGTTCCTGGACTGCAGCGGGTTCTCCTGCGAAAAAGCCTTCTACCAGACGGAGATCGCGTTCGTCACCCACGTGCGCGACCGGTCCGACGCCGACGTGCACGTGCTGGTGACGCCGCAGCAGACGGGCGCGGGGGGCACGCAGTACACGGTGGCGTTCCTGGGCCAGGGCCGCTTTGCGGGCGACACCCTGACCCTGCGCTACACGGCCGAGCCCAACGCCTCCGACGACGCGGAGCGCACCGGGCTGGCGCAGGTGATCAAGCTGGGCCTGGTGCGCTACGCGGCGCAGTCGCCGCAGGCGGCGCGGCTCAGGGTGACCTACAGCGCGCCGCAGGCCGCGGCCACGGCGGCCGCGCGCGACCCGTGGGACGCCTGGACCTTCCGCATCAGCGGCAACGGGTTCTTCAACGGCGAGCAGCAGTACAGCAGCCGAACGCTGTTCGGAACGGTGAGCGCCAGCCGCATCACCGAGCGGTGGAAGCTGCGCCTGTCGCTGAGCGGTGACGAGAGCCGCAGCCGGTTCGAGCTGGACTCGGTGACCGAGATCATCAACACGCGGGGCGGCCGCTCACTGAACGGCCTGCTCGTGCGCAGCCTGGGCAGGCACCTTTCGGCGGGGATTACGGCGTCGGCGTCCCGGTCGTCGTATCTGAACCAGGACCTGGTGCTGCAGGTGGCGCCCGCGGTGGAGTACAACGTCTACCCGTACTCCGAGTCCACGCGCCGGCAGCTGGTGCTGCGCTACTCGGCGGGCCCGGCGGCGTACCGCTATGAGGAGGAGACCATCTTCGGCAGGACGGAGGAAACGCGCATGCAGCAGTCGCTGATCGCGGCGGTGGACACGCGGCAGCCGTGGGGCTCCATCAACGTGCGCAGCGAGGCCGCGAGCTTTCTGGACAACCTGAAGCAGAACCGGCTGGCGATCGGCGGCGGAGTGGAGCTGAACCTGCTGCGCGGGCTGGCGTTCAACGTGAACGGCTCCTACTCGCGGCTGCGCGACCAGCTCTACCTGCCCGCCGGCAAGGCGACCGAGGAAGAGATCCTGCTCCGCCGCCGCCAGTTGGCCACCGGCTTTCGCTACTTCGGCTCGGTGGGCCTCTCGTACACCTTCGGCTCGCGCTTCAGCCCGGTGGTGAACCCGCGGTTCGGCGCGGGCGGGGGGACCACGGTCATCTTCAACTGACCCGGCGGGCGGACGGCGGCACTCCCCGCCGTCCGCCTTGCGTTCACCGCGGCGCCAGGAGCCCCGTTGCGATCAGCCATGCGCAGAACACGCCCGCCCACCACACCGCGTACCGCCGCAGCTGCCGCCGCTGCCCCGCACGCATCCGCGCCCGGTCCGGCGCCCCGCCCGCGCCTCGATGCGGCAGCGCCGACACCCAGGCCACCGCCAGCGCGGCGCCCAGCAGGCTCCATGCGACGACTCCCAGGTAGGCCACCCCGCCGAACCACTCGCGCATCGCTCCCCCACGCTGGTCCCGGAGTGCGCCGGTCCATCGTCATCAGCGGCGACAAGGACTTCTAGCAGCTCAGCCGGCCTCACGTCTGCCCGTCGCCGGCCAGGTGATGATGCCCGGCGGGTGCGGGAAGGGGACGAATGTAACCAGCGGACGCGGTTGTGAATACGCGCTCGCTACTCACCGTCCGCCGCCCGCCGTTTGCGGAGCGGCGTCACGGCGCACTCGGTGACGCCGTGGCCTTCCGTGGCCGTGACCTCGAAGCGCACGTCGTCCCACTCCACCGTGTCGCCGATCAGGGGCGGGCGGTCCAGCAGGGCCAGCACCAGTCCGCTCACCGTGTCCACCTCGGAGTGCTCCAGCACCAGGTGCAGCGCCTCGCCCACCTCGCCAATGCGCATGGTGCCCGGGACGCGCAGGCGGCCGGCGGGGTCCACCTCGGCGCCCGGGCGCTGCACCCACCCCTCCTCGATCTCGCCCACCACCTCTTCGAACAGGTCCTCGATGGTAATGATGCCCGCCGTGCCGCCGTGCTCGTCCATCACCACCGCCATCTGGCTGTTCACCCGCCGCATGGCCCCCAGCACCACGTCCATCGCCGCCGTCTCGGGGATGAAGGGCACTTCGCGCACCTCCGACGGCCGCAGCGCGCGGCGATTGGGCATGCGCCGCAGGATGTCCTTGATGTGCACCACGCCCACGATGTGGTCCAGGCTCCCCTCGTAGACCGGGTACCGCGTGTGCGGCGTCGTCCGCAGGATGCGCATCATCTCCTCCGAGGGCGCGCCCGCGGGAATGCCCACCACCCGCACGCGGGGGATCATCACCTCCCCCGCCGTCAGCTCGCCGAACTCCAGCAGCTCCTGCACCACGTCGGCGCTCTCGCTGCGCAGCATCCCCCCCGCCTGGCTTTCGCGGACGATGAACTGCAGCTCCTCGGGGGTGCGGTAGTGCTCGCCGCTGGCCACGAAGCGGTTGATCCCCACCATCCGCAGCAGCCAGTTGCCGACGCCGTTCAGCGCGATGACGGGAAGGATCACCACGCGCTGGATGGCCAGCATCACCGGCGTGACCAGCAGCGCCGCCCGGTCCGCCGACTGCAGCGCCAGCGACTTGGGGATCATCTCGCCCACCACGATGTGGAAGTAGGTGAGGATGGCCACGGCCAGAACGCTGGCCAGCGTGTGCGCCGCCGGTGCCCTGAGCGGCCCCAGCCCCTCCAGCGAGTGGCCGATCCACTCGGCCAGCACGTGCTCGCCGTACATCCCCAGCCCCAGGCTGGCAATGGTGATCCCCAGCTGCGCCGTGGCGATGTAGCGGTCCTGCCGGCGCGGGTCGCGCAGGATCCCCGCGACCCGCCGCGCGATGGCGTCGCCCTCGGCCGCGCGGCGCTCGATGGCCGCGCGCGGCGCCCCCACGATGGCGAACTCCGCCGCCACGAAGAGCGCGTTCAGCAGGATGGCGTCGGTGATGATGAGGATGGGCAGCACTTTATCCATCGTGCCCCTCCTCGCCGTCCCCGTCGCCGCGCGGCACCCGGGGGGTGGCCAGCACCGAGGCCACCGCGTGCCTCGAGACCGACTCCACCTCCACGCGCACCCCGTCGATCCACGCCACCTCCCCCGCCTGGGGCACGTGCCCCAGCTCTTCCATCACCCGCCCGCCCACGGTGTCCGCGTCGCCCTGCCGCAGCATCCCGATCCACGGCTCCGCCTCGTCCAGCCGCAGCCAGCCGGGAATGCGCACCCGGCCGTCGTCCAGCCGTTCGGGGCGCGCCTCGTTCACGCGGAATTCGTCGGCGATCTCGCCCATCACCTCCGTCAGCACGTCGTCCAGCGTCACCAGCCCCGCCACCCCCCCGAACTCGTCCATCACGATGGCGGCGTGGCTGCGGCGCTCGCGCATCAGGGTGAGCAGCCGGTCGGCCGTCACGCTCTCGTGCACCATCAGGATGGGGCGCATCAGCTCGCGGATGGAGTGCACGCGCCCCGCCTCGATGTATCCGCGGAACAGGTCCTTGGTGTGCAGCAGCCCCTCCACGTGGTCGATGTCGCCGCGGTACACGGGGAGGCGCGTGTACGGCGTCTCGGCCATGCGCGTGAGCACCTCGTCGATCGGGGTGTCGATCTCCACGCCCACGATCTCCTGCCGCGGCACCATCAGGTGGCGCGCGGGGCGAATGCCCAGCTGCAGGGCGCGCCGCAGCCGCCGGTGCTCGTCGGGCTCCAGCAGCCCGCCGTCGCGGCTCTCGGCGATCAGCAGGTCGATCTCTTCGGGGCTGTGGATGTGGCGGTGCCCCACCGGCTGCACGCCCATCGCCCGCAGCGCCAGGTTGCCGCTGCCGTTGAGAAAGCGGATGAAGAACGAGAACACCACCAGCGACCAGCGCATGGGGAGCGAGGTGCGCAGGGCCACCTGGGTGGGAAACTGCAGCGCGAGCGACTTGGGGACCAGCTCGCTCAGCACCATGGCGAGCACGGTGAGCACCACCAGGACCAGCGCGGCCGCGGTGGAGCGGGCGCCGCTCTCCGACAGGGTGACGAAGCGGCGGATGACGCCGGCCAGCGGCCCCGCCAGCGACGCCTGCCCGTAGGCGCCGATGATCAGCGAGGTGAGGGTGATGCCGATCTGGCACGCCGCGATGTAGCGGTCCAGCGCCTGCGGGTCGTCCAGGTAGGGAAGCAGGCGCAGCGCGGCGGCGTCTCCCTGCTCGGCGCGCTGGCGGATGCGGCTGCGGCGCACGCTCACCGCGGCGAACTCGGCCGCCACGTACAGCGCGGTCAGCGCGATGAGCGCGAGGATCACCAGCAGGGGGAGCAGCGTCATCGGGCCCGGGTGCGGGGCGGGTTCCGGGGCGCCGCGAAGGGCGCGTCGCGGGGGCGCGGAACGCGTCCTGCGCTCGTCGGTCTTGTGCTCAAGCCTTGCAGCGCGCTCATTGTGGGGATGCGAAGAACGCACGGAGCACGCCACCCCGCGCCGCACGCGCGGGGGGGCACCCCGCGCCCGGTGGAGGGTACGTGTTGCGCGAACCCCCCGCAAGGCGATCCTTTACCGTGCTCCCGGCACCCGGCCGGCGAGCGGACTGGACGAACGCCTACCCTGTGACCGGCGAAGGATGGACCAGGAAACCGCCCTCAGCGACAAGCTGCGCGACCGAATCTTGAGCGCCCTGCACCTGGGGCTGCTGCAGCCAGGCGACCGCCTTCCCAGCATCCGCACCCTGTGGCGCGAGATGGGGGTGGACCACCGGGTGGTGGCCCAGGCGTACCGCGCGCTGGAGGACGAAGGGCTGGTGGAGGTGCGCGGCCGGTCCGGCGTGTACCTGGCCCCCCAGGACCAGCTGGGCGGCGAGGTGCTGGCCGAGACGGCCCGGTGGATGGCCGGCGTGCTGGTGGAGGGGTGGAAGCGGCGCATGACGCTGGCCGAGATCCCCGAGCTCATCCGCCGCTGCACCAGCACCGTGCGCCTGCGCTGCGCCTGCGTGGAAAGCAACGTGGACCAGATGACGGCGTACTGCGTGGAACTGGAGGAGCAGTTCGGGCTGGAGGCGGTCCCCGTCTACATCTCGCCGGTCCCCCTTCCCCGCCCCGACCGCTCGGTGGAGTTCCGCGCGGTGGAGCAGGCCATCCGCGCCACCGACCTGGTGGTGACCACCAGCTACCACTCGCGGCTGGTGCGCAAGGCGGCCGAGAACGTGGAGGTGCCGGCCGTCACGCTGACGGTGAACAGCGAGGTGGTGGAGACGGTGCAGCGGCAGATCCGCTCGGGCGGGGTCACGCTGGTGTGCGTGGACCCCGAGTTCGGCAACCGGCTGCGCGCCATGTACGCCGATGCCACCGAGGGCGCCGATCAGATTCGCGTGGTGCTGGCCGGCGACACCGAGGCGCTGCAGTCGCTCAGCCGCGACGACGCGGTGATCGTGACCCGCGCCGCCCGCAACCGCCTGGGCGACGAACTGGACCTGCCGCCGCTGCTCCTCCCCCATTCGCCCACCTTTAGCGCCCACACCGCGCGCGAGCTGCTGCAGCTCATCATCCGGCTGAACCTGGCCGCGGCGGAGCAGCAGGAGCCTGCGGAGCTGCTGGCGGGGGCGGCGGGGTGAACGGGTGAAGGGGTGAAGGGGTGAACGGGTGATTGAGTGATGGACCGGGCGCGCGCCGAGTGGTGTGGGCCCGGTTCGCGTTCCGGCGGGGGCGATTCGGACGGGCGCCATCGCCAGTGCGCGCGGCACCCAGCCGGGGCGGCTAAAGCCGCAGGCTGGAAATGCGATAAGCCCCGTCTCCGCTCGCTACGCTCGCGGAACGGGGCTTCACCTGCCCCCGCGGGCACCCCCGTGGGCCGTGGCGGGTTTGGCGCGTAACCAGAACGTACCGCGCTCGATTGTCGCCCGCTCCGGAGAGCGGGACGAGGCCGGGGGAGGGGGCGCCCGGCATGGCTCCACCTTGCGCCGTCGTGCGGTCGAATTCTCCCTTCCCCCACGCCGTTTGTGGGGGAAGGGCCGGGGATGGGGGGCGGCTGGCGCGCAGCGTGATCTTTAGCCTCACGCACCGAAGTTCTTCCCTCTCCGCGAACGAGCGGGGAGGGCCCGGGGAGCCCCCCCGCCCCACGCACGGCGGCCCGCGGATGCTCTCCGCGGGCCGCCATGACTCCATCACCCCTTCACCCCTTCACCCCTTCACCCGTTCACCCCAGGTTGTACTTCCCCGACAGGTCCTGCTGCGTGCTGGTGGCGATCAGGCGGATCTCGTCCTGCTGCATCAGGGGGTCGTCGCGAAGGGCCAGGGTGAGCTTGAGCGACTTCTCCAGGTCCCTGAGGAACTTCGGCTCCTGCTCGATCAGGAAGAGCGCCACCTCGGGGTGCACGCGCACCGTCACCTGCCGCTCCTTGCCGTCCGCCGCGGCGCGGCGAAGGGAGCGCTCGATCCGGCGCACCACCGTCTCGGGGGTAAAGATGCGGCCGCTGCCACCGCACGCCGGGCACGCCGCCGTCTGCGTGTGGTACAGCGAGGGGCGCACCCGCTGGCGCGTCATCTCGATCAGCCCCAGCTCGCTCACCTGGAACGCCTTGGTGCGCGCCCGGTCGCGCGACAGGTGCTGCCGCAGCTCCTGCAGCACCTTTTCGCGGTTGGCCTTCGACTCCATGTCGATGAAGTCGCAGACGATGATCCCGCCCACGTCGCGCAGCCGCAGCTGCCGCGCGATCTCGCGGGCCGCGTCCACGTTGGTCTTCAGGATCGTCTTTTCGGGGTCCTTTTTTCCCGTGTAGCGCCCCGTGTTGACGTCGATGGAAACCAGCGCCTCCGTGGGCTCCACGATGATGTAGCCGCCGGAGGGCAGGTTCACGCGCCGCTGGAACGCGTCGCGGATCTCGCGCTCCAGGTCGTACGCGTCGAAGAGCGGCTTTGCGTCGGCGTACAGGTGCACGCGCTGCACCAGCGTGGGGTCCACCTGCTCCAGGTACGCCACGATCTCGTCGTAGACGTTCTTGCTGTCGACGGTGAGCGAGTCCACCTTCTGCGAGAACAGGTCGCGGATGATCCCCGCCGTGAGCTTGGCTTCGCGGTGCACCGGGGCCGGGGCGCGCGCCCGCCTGGCCTTCTTCTGGATCTGCTGCCAGGTGGACATGAGCGACTTGAGCTCGCGCTCGAAGGTCTCGCGCGTCAGGTCCTCGCTCACCGTGCGGACGATCACGCCGCCGGACTTCTGCGGCAGGACCTCGCGGGCCATGGTGCGCAGCCGCGCCCGCTCTTCGCGGTCCTCGATCTTGCGCGACACGCCCACGTGCGACGAGCCGGGCATGTAGACCAGAAAGCGGCCGGGGAGCGAGATCTGGGCGGTCACGCGCGGGCCCTTGGTGCTGATGGGCTCCTTGCTCACCTGCACCACCAGGTCCTGCCCCTTCTTCACCACGTCCTGGATGGGCGGATACCGCCCCCGCCTGCCGTCGCCGCCGCCGCCGTTCCCGTTGCCGCCGGATCCCTTTTCCGCGGCGTCGTCGCCCTCGCCCGCGTCGTCGTCCTCGTCACCGTCCTCCTCCACCGCCACGTCCGAGACGTGCAGGAACGCCGCCTTCTCGGTTCCGATGTCGACGAAGGCGGCCTGGATGCCGGGAAGCACGGCCTCTACCCGCCCCTTGTACACGTCGCCCACCATGCGCGCCGCGTCCGGGCGCTCCACCATCAGCTCCACCAGGACG
>JAHWJJ010000330.1 GCA_019348475.1 Gemmatimonadota bacterium
CCGGCCGCTGCCGGTCACGAGTTTCTTCACCTTCGTCGAAGCGTAACTGTTCACTGGTATATTACGCTGTCCGCCTGCGAGGAAGAAGACCCCGCGGGCGTGTGCCATCAAGATTGCCGTCCGTCCCCGCGCCCTTCGAGGGACGGGTGGACCAGGCGTGGCTGGCCGCGGCGCGGGCCGACACGGCGCCGGACCTGCTGGCGGTGGCCCTGCAGTACGTGCACGGCGCCCCGCGGCGGCGCGACCCGTCGGGCCGGCGCCTGGCCGGCGACGCGCACTACGGGCCCGTGCGGCGGGACGGCGGGCGCGATGAGGGGTCCGACTTCAACGACTACCTGGGACGGCGCTGGCGGCACCCGGACGGGGTAGACCGGCCGGAGTGGGCGCAGCGGGGAAGCCTGGACTGCTCCGGGTTTGTGCGGATGGTGTTCGGCTACCGCGGCGGACTTCCGATGGCGCGTGCCGCCGGCGGGCCGCAGGCGCTCCCCCGCCGCGCGCACCAGATGGCCGACGCCGCGCCCGGGCTGGTGCTGGCGGCGGACACGGCGGCGCCGCCGGCGCCCCTGCACGCGCTGGCCCCGGGCGACCTGGTGTTCTTCGACGCCGCGGCCGACGACGGGGCGCGCATCGACCACGTGGGCATCTACCTGGGCGTGGATTCAGGCGGGCGCCGCCGCTTTCTCTCCAGCCGCAAGGGCGCCGACGGCCCCACGATGGGCGACACCGGCGGCCGCTCGCTGCTGGACGCGGTGGATGGCCGCGGCCTGTACGCGCGCGCCTTTCGCGCGGCGCGGCGGCTGTAGCCGGCGGCCTGGGCAGGGCCGGACGGCGCCTCACGCGGGGGGGCGGAAAGGGCCCCGCGCGAATCAGCAGCGCCCGCGGACGAGCTCTGGCGGGCCCTGCTGATTTTTTTCATGCACCAGCCTCTTCGAGCGGAGAACGATGGCGGAGCGTCCGAGCGCGCTGGGAAGGCAGTCCGAGATCTACCTGGCGGGGGTGGCGGGAAACACGCCCACGGTGCCGGTGGATTCCGCGCGGCTCGAGGCGGCCGCAAACGAGGCGATGACGGAGGAGGCGTACGCCTACGTGGCCGGCGGGGCAGGGTCGGAGAGCACCGTGCGTGAGAACCGCGCGGCGTTCGAGCGCTGGCGCATCGTGCCGCGGATGCTGCGGGACGTGTCGGCGCGGGACACGTCGGTGGAGCTGTTCGGCGAGCGGCTGCCGGCGCCGGTGCTGCTGTCGCCGATCGGGGTGCTGGAGATGGCGCACCCGGACGCGGACGTGGCGGTCGCGTCCGCGGCGGCGGAATCCGGCATCCCCTTCATCTTCTCCTCGCAGGCGTCGCGGCCCATGGAGGAGTGCCCGTCCGTGATGGGCGGTGCGCCCCGCTGGTTCCAGCTGTACTGGAGCAAGAGCGACGCGCTGGTGGAGAGCTTCGTCCGCCGCGCGGAGGCGTGCGGGTGCTCCGCCATCGTCGTCACGCTGGACACCACCATGCTGGGGTGGCGCGCGCGGGACCTGGACCTGGGCTACCTCCCCTTCCTGCGGGGGAAGGGGATCGCGCAGTACCTGTCGGACCCCGTCTTCGCCGAGTCGCTGCGGGGGCCGCTCCCGGAGGGCCCCGCGGCCGGCGCGAGGCGCACCATCAACCTGTCGTCGCTGCGGACGTTCGCGGAGCTGACGCGCTCGCACCCGGGCGGATTCTGGAAGAACGTGCGGCGCGCGGAGCCGCTGCGGGCGGTGCAGCAGTTCATCGGCACCTACTCGCGCCCCTCCCTGACCTGGGACGAGCTCCCGTTCCTCCGCTCACGAACGAAGCTGCCGATCGTGCTGAAGGGCATCCTGCACCCGGACGATGCGCGGCGGGCGGCGGATTGCGGGATGGACGGCATCATCGTCAGCAACCACGGCGGACGGCAGGTGGACGGCGCGGTCGCCTCGCTGGACGCGCTGCCGGGGGTGGTGGATGCGGTGGGCGGGCGAATGCCGGTGCTGATGGACAGCGGCATCCGCGGCGGCGCGGACGTGTTCAAGGCGGTTGCGCTGGGCGCGCGGGCCGTGTGCCTGGGGCGCCCGTACGTGTACGGCCTGGCGCTCGCGGGCGCCGAGGGCGTGGGAGAGGTGATCCGCAACCTGCTGGCCGAATTCGAGCTGACGATGGGCCTGGCCGGCTGCCGCTCGCTCGCGGAGGTTACCCGCGAGTCGCTGGCGGGCCCTCACCCGCTGGTCTGATCCGGATTCTGGGTCTGGTGTGCACTGGGAGTTCTACTGCGGGTCTCACGCGGAGGGCGCGGAGGACGCGGAGAACAGATGAGGGGGTTCTCCGCGTCATCCGGCCCTCCCCGCGAAGCGACGCCCCCTTCACCCGTTCACCCGTTCACCCCTTCACCCCTTCACTCCATCACCTACACCCGGTCCCGCAGCAGCTCCTGCAGCGCCTCCCGCGCGCGCATCACCCGCATCTTGAGCGCGGAAACGCCGGCGTCCAGCATCTCGGCCATCTCCTCGTAGCTGCGGCCTTCCACGTGCTTGAGCAGGAACGCCTCACGCTGGGCCTCGGGAAGGCGGCCGAGGGCTTCGGCCACCACCTTGCCCAGCTCGTTGCGGTCCAGGGTGCGGCCGGGGTCGTCGGACGGGGGGGCGGCGTGGGGGCCGTCGTCCAGCAGCGGCACGTCGCGCCGGCGCCGGCTCTTGAGGTAGTCCTTGCACCGGTTGCGCAGGATGCGGAAAAGCCACGCCGCAAAGCGCTCGGGGTCGCAGGTGCCCAGGCGCGTGTACGCCTTGACCAGCGAGTCCTGGACCAGGTCCGCGGCGGCGTCGGAATCGCCCACCATGCCGTACGCGTGGCGGAACATGGTTTCCTGGTAGCGGTGCACCAGCACCTGGTACCGGCCGGCGTCGCCGGACAGCACCCGCCGCACGTCTTCCGCGTCACTTTCGGCCTGCAAAAGCCCCCCGTCCCCCGGTGAATCCGGCTCACCACGACCCCTCACGGACCGCCCGCGCGCCCGCTTGCGGGTGGCCGGGGCCGTGGCTATGTTGGCCGCGCTTCTGGCCCGGACCGTGCGGCAGGCAACCGCCGCGCCGCCGGTCCCGGGGCCGGAAAAATGTAGTCTCGCAAACGCGTCCGAGAAAGTCGAAATGGCTGCCAAGGGTCTCGAAGGGGTCGTCGTCGCACAGTCCAGGCTGAGCGACATCAACGGCGAGGTGGGGGAGCTGATCTACGCGGGGTACGAAATCGACGACCTCGCTCGCAACACCACCTTCGAAGAAGTGTGCTACCTGCTGTGGAACGGGCAGCTGCCCAACCGCCAGCAACTGGACGAGATCCGCGGGCACCTGCAGCGCCACAGCGTGCTGCGCCCGGAGGTGCTGGACATGCTCCGCGCCTATCCGAAGGACGCGGACCCCATGGCCGCCGTGCGCACGGCCGTGAGCGCGCTGGCGATGTTCGATCCCGACGCCGACGACATCAGCGCCGACTCGGTGCGGCACAAGGCGCTGTTCCTTACGGCGCAGACGCCCACCATCGTGGCCGCGTACGACCGCATCCGCAACGGAAAGGAGCCGCTTCAGCCCAGGGAGGGGCTGGGGTTCGCGGCCAACTTTCTGTACATGCTGAACGGCGAGGTGGCCAACCACACCCGCTGCCGCACCATGGACGTGGCGCTCGTTCTCCACGCCGAGCACGGGATGAACGCCAGCACGTTCGCGGCGCGCGTCACGGCGGGCACCCTTTCCGACGTCTACTCCGCGATCACCTCCGCCATCGGCACCCTGAAGGGGCCCAGCCACGGCGGCGCGAACGTGGAGGTGATGAACATGCTGCGCGAGATCGACGAGAGCGGCCAGGATCCGGCCGAGTGGGTGCGCGGCGCGCTCGCCGGCGGCAAGAAGATCATGGGCTTCGGACACCGCGTGTACAAGGCGGTGGACCCGCGCGCCACCGTGCTCCGCGAGCTGGCCGACCAGATCATGCAGGAGGCGGGCGAAACCCGCTGGCTGGACCTGTCGGACCGCATCCGCGCGGTGATGGCCGAGGAGATGGAGGCCCGGGGAAAGAAGATCTACCCCAACGTGGACTTCTTCAGCGCCTCGGTCTACAGCACGCTTGGCATCGCGATGGACCTGTTCACCGCCGTCTTCGCCATCGCGCGCATGCCGGGGTGGACGGCGCACCTGATGGAGCAGTACGCCGACAACCGGCTCATCCGCCCGGGGTCCGACTACCTGGGCCCGCGCGGCCTCAAGGTGACGCCCCTGGACCAGCGCTGACGCACCGGCGGGACGAACGCGCATTCGGGGCGCGGCGGGCACCCCGCCGCGCCTCTGTTTTTCAGGAGCGAGGATCAAGGGTCAAGGTTCAAGTGCCCAGGACCGAGTACCGAGTACCGAGGTACCGAGTGCCGAGTGACTGGTCTTCGATTCCCCACGACAGGCACCTGGCACCTGGCACCTGGCACCTGGCACCTGGCACTCGGCACTCGGCACTCGGCACTTGGCACTTGGCACTCGGCACTTGGCACCTGGCACTTGACCCTTGAACCTGCCCTTCACCGCGCTTCGGCGCCTGAACGTCATCCATCCCTTTACCCGGTTCCTGACCCCATGAGCGACTGGCGGCCCAGCGCCCCGCAGGACGGCGCGCGCATCGAAATTCGCGGCGGAACGCTGAACGTCCCCGACAACCCCGTGCTCCCCTTCATCGAGGGCGACGGTACGGGCCCCGACATCTGGGCGGCCTCGCAGCCCGTCTTCGACGCCGCGGTGGAAAAGGCGTACGGCGGATCGCGGCGCATCCACTGGATGGAGGTGCTGGCGGGGGAAAAGGCGTTCAACCGGACGGGCGACTGGCTCCCTGCCGCCACCCTGGACGCGTTTCGCGAGTACCTGGTCGGCATCAAGGGACCGCTCACCACGCCGGTGGGCGGCGGCATCCGCTCGCTCAACGTGGCGCTGCGCCAGGTGCTGGACCTGTACGCCTGCGTGCGCCCCGTCCGCTGGTTCGAGGGCGTCCCCAGCCCCGTCAAGCGCCCGGGCGAGGTGGACATGACCATCTTCCGCGAGAACACGGAAGACATCTACGCGGGGATCGAGTTCGAGGAGGGCACGGACGACGCGGCGACCTTCCGCCGGCTGATGGAGGAGAACTTCGCCGGGCGGTTCCGCAAGGTGCGCTTTCCCGAGTCGTCCGGCTTCGGCATCAAGCCGGTCAGCCGCGAGGGGACGGAGCGGCTGGTGCGCGCCGCCATCGAGCACGCGCTGCGGCACGGCCGCAAGGCCGTCACGCTGGTGCACAAGGGGAACATCATGAAGTTCACCGAGGGCGCCTTCAAGACGTGGGGATACGAGCTGGCGCAGCGCGAGTTCGGCGCGGTGGCCTACGAGGGCGGCCCGTGGCAGGTGATCGAGCGGGACGGCCGGCAGGTGATCGTCAACGACGTGATCGCCGACGCCTTTCTGCAGCAGATCCTGACGCGGCCGAAGGAGTACGACGTGATCGCCACGCTGAACCTGAACGGCGACTACATCTCCGACGCCCTGGCGGCGCAGGTGGGCGGCATCGG
>JAHWJJ010000331.1 GCA_019348475.1 Gemmatimonadota bacterium
TGGCCCCGTCGTCGGGCACGCACCCCTGGCCCTTGGGATACACCCAGCGCGCCACCGTCCCGCGCCGCAGCCGCACCAGCTCCTCGTCCACGGTGGGGCGCGGCGTGCCGGCGGGGAACTGGTTCTCCAGGTGCGCCAGGTTGCTGGCCTGGCACCGGTGCGGCGGCTCGCCCAGCAGCCGCACCACGGCCGTGCTGTCGTCGCCCACGGCCAGGCTGGCGGCGCGCCCCTCGCGCCGGCGGCTGCCCAGCAGCAGCGAGACCGCCACCACCAGCAGGCCGATGGCGATGATGGCGATGCTCACCATGCGCGACTGGCGCTTGTGCGTGCGCAGCGCCTGGTCAACCCGGGTGTCGTACGCGCTCGCGATGGGCTCCTCCTGCGGTGGGGCCGGGGTCCGGCGGATGGGAAGTTCCGATGCAAACGGTGGCGCGTCTGCACGTTCCCTGCCGCTCTTCATGCGCGCGCGTCCGGCAGCCGCGGACTTCTACGGCCGCCGCTGCGCGGGCGCCCCCTCCCCCGGCAAACTGCGCCGGAGAGGGGGAGAACTTCGTACCGCAGGGGGCGCCGCCCGGCGGTGGCGGAGTTCTACGGCCGCCGCTTCGCGGGCGCCCCTCCCCCGGCCCCTCCCCGCTCGTTCCTCGCGGAGAGGGGAGCACTTCGAGTGCAAGCGAAAGGCTGTGTGCCCATCTCCCTTCCCCCACGCACTTTGTGGGGGAAGGGCCGGGGATGGGGGGCGGCCCGCCCACGCACCACGCCCTCCATTCTGTACGCTCTCACCCGTGCCCCGCCCCCGACGCCTCCCCGCGTCCGAAGCACTCCACCGCCGTGCCGTTTATCCCCCTCCCGCACTTTCGCACTTTCGCACTTTCGGACTCCCCGCACTCCCGCACTCCCCTCACGACGTCGAGAAGTACTTCGCCGCCGGGTGGTGCACCACCAGCGCCGCGGTGCTCTGCTCGGGGTCCAGCTGGAACCCGGCCGTCAGCCCCACGCCGATGCTCTCCGTCACCGGAAGGATGCGGAACAGCGTCTCGTGCTGCTCCACGTCGGGGCACGCGGGGTATCCCCAGCTGTAGCGCAGGCCGCGTTCGCCGTCGATCCCCAGCTCCTGGCGCACGCGGCGGTTCACGTACTCCGCCGTCCCCTCCGCCGCCTGCACGCTGAACCCGTGCAGAAAGTACCCCTCGCTGTAGTCGCCGCCCTGGTTGCGGCGCTCGATGAACTCGGCCGCGCGGTCGCCGCTGGTCACCACCTGCAGCGGCAGCACGTCCCGCGGGCCGCTGCCGTTCAGCGGGCGAAAGTAGTCCGCCAGGCACAGCTCCTCGCGGTCCGGCTGCCGCGGGAACTCGAAGCGCCCGATCTCCTTGCTCCGGTCCGCCGGATCGAACACCACCACCGCGTCGCCGTCCCGCCCCGCCGGGAAGTAGCCGTACACCGCCCTGGGCGAGAGCCAGCGCTGCGTGCGCGCCTCCAGCGTGTAGCGCGCCAGCCGCGGCTCGAAGTCTTCGCGGACGATGCGGTCCCACTCCTCGCCCTTCAGGTTGCGCGCGCCCCACTGCATGCGGTACAGCGTGTTGCGGTCGATGCAGGCCACCACGTCGTCCACCGGAATCCCCAGCAGCGTCTTCCACCCCCAGAACGGCGGCGCCGGCACCTCAGCCGGGGCCACCGCCGGGTTCTCGCGGCTGGCGGGGCGGTGGTCCCTGGCGGACGCCTTGCGCGCCTGGTACTCCGCCTGGCGCCGCAGCATCTCGGCGTTGTGGGCGCGGATGAAGTCGTCGCCCTCCGCCACCAGGCGGTCCATGGTGTCCAGCCCCTCGAAGGCGTCCTTGCAGTAGAACATCCCCGCCGGATACGGCTGCTCGTCCGCCACCAGCGCGGCGGAGCGCACGAAGCTGGGGTTGATCGCGGCGCCGCCCACCAGGAGCGGATACTTCAACCCGCGCCGGAACAGCTCCTGCGCCGCCAGGGGCATCTGCTTCGAGGTAGAGACCAGCAGCGCGGAGAGCCCGATGGCGTCCGCCCCCACCTCCTCCGCCTTTTCCAGGATGGTGTTGACGGGCACCTGCTTGCCCAGGTCGAACACCGTGTAGCCGTTGTTGGTGAGGATGGTGTTCACCAGCGACTTGCCGATGTCGTGCACGTCGCCGTACACGGTCGCCAGGACGACCTTCCCCTTGGTCTGCCCCTCCGCCTTTTCCAGGTACTGCTCCAGCCGCGCGACCGCCTTCTTCATCACCTCCGCCGACTGCAGGACGAAGGGGAGGATCAGCTCGCCGGCGCCGAACCTGTCGCCCACCTCCTTCATCGCGGGAAGGAGGACGGTGTTCAGGACGGGAACGGCGCCCAGCTTCTCCACCGCGCGGTCCACCCACTCCTCGATCCCCTCCTTCTTGCGGTGCAGGATCTTCCAGTGCAGCGCCTCTTCCGGCGTCATCTGCTCCGTGGGATCGGCGGCGGATTCCACCTCGCCGCTCTTTCCCTCGTAGTGCTGGATGAAGGCCGCCAGCGGGTCGTGCGTTTCCGTGCGCCGGTCGAAGATCAGGTCGTCGGCGAGCTGCCGCTCCGCCTCGTCGATCTCGAAGTACGGCTTTACGTGCGCGGGGTTGATGATGGCCGTGTCCAGCCCCGCCTGCACGCAGTAGTGCAGGAAGACCGAGTTCAGCACCGCGCGCGCGTGCGGCTGCAGGCCGAACGAGACGTTCGACACGCCCAGCGTGGTCAGCACGCCGGGGAGCTCGCGCTTGATGGCGCGGATCCCCTCGATGGTTTCCACCGCGCTGCGGCGGAACTCCTCGTCCCCGGTGGCCAGGGTGAAGGTGAGGGCGTCGAAGATCAGCGCGTCCGGCGCCAGGCCGAACTCGTGGACGGCGATGTCGTGGATCTTGCGCGCGGCCTGCAGCTTGGTCTCCGCCGTCTTGGTCATCCCCCCCAGGTCGCGGTCGATGGTCAGCGCCACCACCGCCGCCCCGTGCGCCGCCACCGCGGGAAGGACGGCGTCGATGCGCTCGCGGCCGTTCTCAAGGTTGATGGAGTTGACGATGGCGCGCCCCGGCGACTGCTCCAGCGCCGTGCGGATGACGTCCGCCTCGGTGCTGTCGATGCACAGCGGCGCCTCCACCCCCTGGGAGAGCAGCTTGACCACGGTGCGCATCTGCGCGCCCTCGTCCTGCCGCTCGGTGAGCGCCACGCACACGTCCAGCACGTGGGCGCCGCTCTCCGTCTGCTCGCGGGCCACGTCCAGGATGCCGTCGTAGTCGTCCGCCAGCAGCAGGCGCTTCACCTTGCGCGACCCCTGCGCGTTCACCCGCTCGCCGATCATGGTGGGCGCGGGAACCTGCACCAGCTCGGTGGCGCGGATGCCGGAGGAGAGGCGGGGGACGTACTCCACCGTGCGCTCCTTCGGGCGGATGCCGCGGACGCGCTCCACCAGCTCGCGGATGTGCTCGGGCGTGGTCCCGCAGCATCCCCCGACGATCGCGACCCCGTGCTCGCGGACGAACTCCTCCATCTGGTCCGCGAAGGGGGCGGACTGGAGGGGATAGACCGCGCACCCGCCCTCGTTGTGCGGGATGCCGGCGTTGGGGATGCAGCTGACGGGAAGGCGGCTGTTCTCGCCCAGGTAGCGGACGGCCTGCCGCATGTGCTCGGGGCCGGTGCTGCAGTTGAGGCCGATGACGTCCACGCGCAGCGCCTCCAGCGTGACCATCGCGGCGGCGATGTCGGTGCCCAGCAGCATGCGTCCGCTGGTGTCCAGCGTCACCTGCACCTGCAGCGCGACCGGGCGCCCGGCCTGCGCGACGGCCTCGCGGCAGCCGAAGATGGCGGCCTTGACCTCCAGGATGTCCTGCGAGGTCTCGATCAGCAGCACGTCCACCCCGCCCTCCATCAGCGCCGCCGCCTGCTCGGCGAACACCGGCACCAGCTCGGCGAAGGTGATGCCGCCCAGCGTGGGGTCCGACGCGGAGGGGAGAAAGCCGGAGGGGCCGATGGACCCCGCGACGAAGCGCGGCCGTCCGTCCTGCGCGGCGAAGCGGTCGGCCACGGAGCGGGCCAGGCGCGCGGCGGCCAGGTTGATCTCGCGGACGCGCTCGTGAAGGTCGTACTCGCGCAGGGTGATGCGGTTGGAGCGAAAGGTGTCCGTCTCCAGCACGTCGCACCCCGCCTCCATGAACGAGGCGTGGATCTCGCCGATCACGTCCGGGCGGGTGACCACCAGGTAGTCGTTGCACCCCTCCAGCGCCTGCCCGCCAAAGTCCTCGGCGGTCAGCTCGTAACGCTGGATGCTGGTGCCCATGGCCCCGTCGAACACCAGGACGCGGTCGTCCAGCGCGGCAAGGTAGGGCGAGCGAGCGGTCGTGATCATTCCTATCCCCAAAACAGAAAACCCCGCGACTCGAATGCGAGAGTGCGGGGGCGAAAACGCTCTGGATCGGCTGTCCGGCTCCGGTCCATCCCGACTCTTTAGCGTTTTTTTACGAGGCGCAAGCGGTCGCGCAAATCCCCTCGGCACGCAGTGGATGCGTACGGGGCGGAATCTATCGTCCTCGGCGCATCGCGCAAGGGGCCGGGAGCAGGATGCCCAATGGTGAAGCCGATGGCGGGCGGAGACGAAACCCGCCCGCGGCCGCGTCAGGGTCGAACGAAGCCGCTGCGGTCAGCGCCCCGTGGAATCGACGACCGCCACACGAACCCACACGTGCGACCCGGATTTCAGGTTCGCGCGTACCTGTTCGATGCGAACCAGTTGGCCGGCGTCGAGAACGCCCTGCACCGCCCCATGCCGGTACGTGAGGGAATCCGGTGCCGCATCGCGAAGGTATAGCCGGACCCCTGCCACCTCGAGCTCTTCGCCCACACGTGGAAGGCGGCTACCGACCTGGAACATGGGCCCGTGGGTCCACCGATTGTTCCTGAACACGCCCGCGTAGGCCCACCCCTGCCGCGTCACCCGCGTAAGTACGTTCTGCGCAATGCTGGCGGCCTCCACGTTCTGGCTTTCCGGAGGAGCGCTGGCGGCGGTGTCGGAGCCGGGCAGCGCGATGGTGACCAATTGCGCCCGGATGTCAGGGTCTCTGTTGGCGAGGTCCGCCAGTACGCTGTTGCGCAGGCTGGGCTTGTCCGCGGCCATGATCAGGCTCACCACCATCTCGGGATCCTCACGTTTGAGCATATAGACGGCGTATGCCCCCATCTTTGCCTTGGTGGTGTCTGTTCCCGTGAGCAGATCGAAGTACTTCGACACGGACTCTACCGTTTCGCGGTCGTGCTCCAGGGTGGAGAGCCGGGTCGATATGGAGTCCTGCGTCTCTTTGATCTCAGCCTGACGCCGGGCCATGGAGTGCTGACTCACGGTCAACCAGATGCCGATGATTCCGGTCAGCAGGGTGACGGCGAGTTGGCTCTGCTCGAAAAAACCTCGCCTGGTGGTACCGTCCATCATGTTGTGCCCTTTGACGCCGGAGGTGAGCCGCGACGAGCATCTAGTGCCCGCGGAAAGCCGTGGCCGCTGGAGGTCCGCATGCTGATTAGAAGGACAGCATCGGGACGCTTCCCTCCGCGC
>JAHWJJ010000035.1 GCA_019348475.1 Gemmatimonadota bacterium
CCTCCCCCACGCAGTTTGTGGGGGAGGGCCGGGGAGGGGGGCGCCCGGCGCTCGCACCACACCACCCAACGGCCGCGATCGCCTCCCCCACACCTCCCTCCCCCACGCAGTTTGTGGGGGAGGGCCGGGGAGGGGGGCGCCCGGCGCTCGCGCCACACCCCCCGACCCCGCGATCTCCGTCCACGCCCGACCTCCCCCGGCCTCGAACCCTCCCCCATGATGTCCGCTGGTACGCCTCCTGCCTCCACGGGGCGCCTCACCCCAACCCGCCGTGCCGTGATCATCGACTGCCACACACACCTGAACCGCTACACCCCCGACCTGCCGCCCACCCTGGCCGCGCGCCACGCGGCGCTGGGGGCGCAGATGGACGCCCACGGTATCGAGCACGCGCTGGTGCTCACGTCCTACACGGTCAACGCCGACCGGCCGTCCGCGGAGGAAATCCTGGCGCAGGTGGCGGACGACCCGCGCATCAGCGTGATCGCGGGCATCGACGCCACCCGGCTGGACGCGCGGCAGCTGGACGCCCTGCGCGCGCTGCTGCAGGCGGGGCGCATCCGCGGGCTCAAGCTGTATCCGGGGTACCAGTGGTTCGAGCTGAACACACCCGAGCTGCACCCCTTCTACCGCCTTGCGGGGGAGTTCGGCGTCCCGGTGATGATCCACACCGGCGACACCTACACGCACACCGCCCGCGTCCGCTACACCCATCCGCTGGCGGTGGACGACGTGGCGGTGGACTTTCGCGGGACCACGTTCGTCATCTGCCACCTGGGAAACCCCTGGATGGTGGACGCCATGCAGGTGATCTACAAGAACGAGAACGTGCTGGGCGACATCTGCGGCCTTACGCTGGGCGAGTTCCAGCCGCGCTACGAGCGGCTGGCGCTGCGGATGGTGGACGACGTGATCGCCTTCATCAACGATCCGGCCAAGCTGATGTTCGGCAGCGACTGGCCGATCTCCGACATCGCCAGCTACCTGCGCTTCGTGGACCGGCTGGAGCTGACGGACGAGGAGCGAGAGGGGCTGCTGTGGCGCAACGCGGCGCGCATCTTTCGCCTGCCGGTGGGGGAGGGCGCGGCGTGATCGCCCAGGGGAACATGCAGGTGATGGTGGTGGACGACGAGCGCGCGCCGCTGGCCCGGGAGGCGCTGGAGCTGATCGCGGACGCCATCGGCGACGTTCAGCCGGTGAACGACCTGCTGTCGGAAATCGAGGAGCGGCGCTGCGGAATGCCCAGCGCGGGCGAAGCCCACCTGCTGGCGATGGTGGACGAGGACGGGCGCGCGGCGGCCGCGGCGGCGGGGATCTACCTGGAGACCGTGGACGCGGGGTTCATCACCTACCTGGCCGTGCGCAAGGAGCTGCGCGGCCAGCGGGTGGGGCGCGGCCTGCGCGCGCACCTGGTGGAGTCCATCCGCGCGGAGGCCCGCGTCAAGAACGGCGCGGACCCGGCGTGGGTGGTGGGCGAGGTGCGCAGCGGCAGCCCCTGGCTGCAGACGCTGGTGACCGCGGGAGAAGCCATCCCCTTCGACTTTCCCTACTTCCACCCCTGGATGCCGCGCGCCGCGGAGGGCCGCTACGTGCTGTACCGCGAGCCGCTGGCCGACGCGCGCGCGGAGCTGCCGGCGCACGAGGTGGTGCGGCTGGTCTACGCCATCTGGCGCCGCGCCTACCGCATCCGCTTTCCCCTGCAGAGCGAAACCTTCTGCTACATGGTGGACCGCATCAAGGCCGCCGGCACCATCGGCCCGCACCCGGACTACGCGGCGGGGTGACCGCCGCGGGCGGTCAGCGCGGGTCCACCACACCGATGCGGTAGACGCCCTGCGCCGCGACGGCGCCCGCCATCAGCGTCCCGTCGTGCGAAAGGCGCAGGGTGCCCAGTGGCGTCGACGTAAACCGCTCGGCGACGATGCCGTCGGCGCGCACCCGCAGCGTTCCGCGGAGGCGGCCCACGTACGCACTGCCCCCCGCCAGCGGCACGAGGTCCAGGGCGTAGTCATCATCGGGCCCGTGCAGGCTCCACACGGACCGCAGATCGGCGCCGAAGAGCTCGTACGTCCTGCCCCACGCATCACCCGTCGCGCCTCCGCTCACGGGACCGCCGCGCCCGTCCGTGCTCATCGTCCGGCACGGCCCCACCTGCTCCGTCTGTACGTCGAACACGCAGCCGGCGCCCAGCACCATCTTGCGGCGGTCGCGGCTGCGGGCGACGCCGGCGGTGGGCTCGCGCACGGTCACGGAGGGGACGATCACGCGCGCGGTGCCGGCCGCCAGGTCCACCTCCAGCACCCCGGTGCGCCCATCCGTCATCCTTGCCAGGGCGATTGCGCGGCCGGTGGAGGCGATGCGGATGCCCCACAGGTCCGCCACCCCCTGCGGCTTGAAGGCGGCGGGCGCGGCGGTGGCGTTCACGTCCATCACCACGAGGGACGGCGTGAGGCGGCTGGAGATCAGCAGCGAGTCGCCGTCCGCCGTAAGGTCCAGGCCGGTGTAGATGGACGGCAGGGCCACCGTGCGCACCAGCTCCAGTCCCGGCAGCGAATAGACGCGCAGCTGGTTCGTGTTCTCGATCAGGGCGTACAGGCGGTTTCGCGCGGGATCCACCACGATGTCCTCCGGCCGCCCCGGCTCCGGTACGGTGCGCACCGCCACGTCGCGCACCGGGTACACGCGAATGGCGCCGGGCGCGGCCGCCACGTCCGGCGTGCGGTTGCCGCTGGCGTCGCGGAACCACAGGCGAAAGCCGTCGGCGCCCACCAGCGCGGACCCCAGAGGGATGGGGATGGCGTCGCCGTGGCCCGCCCTGAAGGCGACGGAGTCGCGCACGCCCATGGGCGCGAACTCGTAAACCATGTACGTCACGCCGTGGTTGTCCGCGACGTGCGCGTACACCTTCATGGTGTCGCCCACGCCGTACTGCCCCGCGAGCGAGGGCTGCCGCAGACGGGTGGTGGTCACGGAGAACACCTGCGGGGGCGTGCGGTCCATCACCGGCAGACTGGTCCACGCGGGAGAGGCCACGGCGCGCAGCCACACGTCCGCCGCGTACACGCGCACCTGGAACGGCTGTCCCAGGACGGCGTCGCGGGGGATGACGACGTCCACCGATTGGGTGATGGTGCCGCGCCCCTGGCCGGCCACGGCGTGAAAGGCGGTGAAGGAGCCGGTCACCTCCACCCCCGTCTCCCACAGCGACGGCGAGCCGCTGGCCGTCCAGGAGACGCGCACGGTGTCGCCGGGCTCCGGGTCGCCGGCGGGCGGCACCACGTTGACGCCGGAGACCACGGGCAGGGCACCCGGCTGGCCCACGGGAACGCCGCACCTGGTGCGCGCCCTGGCCGGCTCGCGGGCGTCGACGCCGTTCACGCGGTAGCGCAGCTCGATCTCCAGGCTAAAAGGGACGGAGGCAAGCAGCCCCAGCCCCGCCCTCCGCTCCTCGCCTGACGCGAAGTCGCCACCGAACGCCTGGCTCATCTCGTAACCCGTCATGACCAGCGAGTCCACCGCGGTCGTCGAGGTGCCGACGAAGTAGCGCAGCACGCCGCCCGTCCAGCGCCCCTTCACCGATGCGTCGCCGGCCACGGTGGCCACGAAGGTGATGGAGCACTCCACCAGCTGCTCGCCTTCTTCGCCGCTCTTGTACGTCGGCGCGGACGCGGTGGCGGTCACCTGCACCGTGAGATCCGGCACCTTCGGCTCCGAACCGGTGGAGTCCTTGCAGGCCCCCAGGACCAGCAGCGCGCAGGCGCCCAGAATGCGGAGTCGGGTCATCGTGAGGATCAATGCGGGGGAAGGGGAGGGCGATAAACAGGAGTAGCAATCTGCTGCGCCGCGCCGCTCAGTCAACCCTTTTCGAACAATTCGTCAGCGACACCAGGGGCGCGGGCGCCCCCCACGGCACGGGGCCGCGGCGGGTGGGTTCGCATCCGCCGCAACAACAGCGGGTGCCCGGGAGCCCTGCTGGCTCCCGGACACCCGATCGTCGAACCCTGCGCGAAGCTCAGACGCCCACCGGCACCGGCACCGGGGTATTGGGGTTCGCCGCCAGGGCCTGCTCCTCGCTGCGCGTGTAGCAGTCGGTCATGATGACCGGGCAGCGCATGCACGCCGCCTTGCCTTCCTGCTTCCACCAGCGGCAGTCCGGGCGCAGCTGGCACGCGGGCAGGCTCTTGCTCACCGGCGGCATCAGCTGCACCAGCTTTGTCGCCAGGTTGCAGTCGCTGCCGTCGAAGTGCGAGCAGCCGCTCCCCGCGCACGGTGCCCCGAAGCGGAACACGTGCGTGGGCTTTACCGGCCCCGTCATCGCGAGCAGCTCGTCCGTTACCGGGACGCGTCCTTCCAGGTAGCCCACCCGGCGCTCGCCCGGCGCACCGCCCACCACGCCAAAGGCAAACGCCCCGTCCTGGGTGGGTTGCGCGCTCGGGCACAGCGGCACGGCGTGGGAGCGGGCCGGTGCACCCTGCCCGTTCGCCACGCCGGTGCTCACGGCTCGACGGGAAAGTAGCCCATGGTGGGCTCGAAGCTGGAGCTGGACGAGGCGCTGTACTGCTGCTGCTCCTCGAGCGACAGGCTCACGCTGGCCGCGACGGCGTCGGAAAATCCGTCCATCGACACGATGTTGGGGGCGTACTGGTACTCCATGCATCCTCCAGGGTGTAAGGGGGGGGAACGGGTGCGGAGCACGATGGGCCGACAGCCGGAGACCCGGCGGCACGCGCTCGCACTGCCAGAGTAACCCCCACGTTTCCAGCCGTCAAGTGTCCCATGTGGATACCGCACCCGCGATCCTGCCAGGGCGCTGCCCAAACGACACATGGAAGGGAGGGGAGTACATCCACGCCATGACGGTGAATAGCCTGAGGGCCGCGGCATCTCCGGCACACGACGAAAACTGGATGACTGCGGATGAGGAGGAGAACGGCCGCGGTGCCGCGGGGCGAGGCGCGGAAACGAATGGTCGATGGAAAGCACGGTCCTTGCGAACGATCGAAGCGCAACGATGGATGCGCTCCCCCGCTCCGCAGGGGGGAGATCCGGCCCCGCCCACGAGACCCGAGCTGGGAATGCTCCCATGAGCCGGCCCGCCGTGCTGATCGTCTCCGCCGCAAACGGCACCGGCCACATCCGGGCGGCCGAGGCCGTGCGCGAGGCGCTGGCCGCGCAGGATCCGGGACTGCACGTGGAGCACGTGGAGCTGCTTTCCATCGCGCCGCGGTGGGTGCGCACGTTCTACGGGTCGCTGTTCGAGACCATGGTGTCGCGCGCGCCGCGGCTGTGGAAGGAGATCTACCGCTTTACAGACGGCGCCGACGCGAACCGCGCGCGCTGGGGCCCGGTGGCGCACCGCACGCTGTTTCGCGCGTTCCGGCGCCTGCTGAAGTCGGGCCCGTGGCGCGTGTCCCTGTGCACGCACTTTCTTCCCGCCCAGCTCGCCGCCGGCCGCTTCGGCCTTCCCCCGCTCGCCCTGGTGATCACCGACTTTGGGCTGCACCGCTTCTGGGTGCAGCGCGGGGTGGCGCAGTACTTCGTCGCGACGGAGACCATGGCGGGCGACCTGCGCCGCCGGCGGGTGCGCCGCACCCGCATTCAGGTGACGGGAATTCCCATCGCCCCCGCGTTCGCCTCCGCGCCCTCGCGCGAGGAGGCACGCAGGGAGCTGGGGCTGGCGCAGGACCGGCCCGTGGCGCTGCTGATGGGCGGCGGGCTGGGGATCGGCGTGGAGGAGGGGACGGCGGCGGCGCTGCAGGCCACGGACCCGGCCGTGCAGATCGTGACCATCTGCGCCAGGAACGAGGCGGCGCGGGTGCGGCTCTCCGCGCTGGATGTTCCTGCGGAGCGGCTGCACGTGCACGGCACGGTCTGCGGGATGGAGCGCTTTCTGGCCGCGGCGGACGTGGTGGCCGGCAAGCCCGGCGGGCTCACGGTGAGTGAAACGATGGCGGTGGGACGACCGCTGCTGCTCACCCGCCCCATTCCCGGCGCGGAGGAGGTGAACACGCGCGCCGTGGTGGAAGAGGGTGCCGGCCTGTGCGCCTCGACCGACCAGGAGATGCGCGACGCCTTTCACCGCGTGTTCGCCGAGCCCGGGCTGCTGGAGCGCCTGTCCGCCGAAGCGCGCCGCATCGGCCGCCCCCACGCCGCCCCCGACGTCGCCGCCGCCATCCGCCGCGACTACGTCCCCACGCGCGAGGCGTAGACTGAAAGGATCACGCGGAGGACGCGGAGGAAGGAAGAGAGGACGCGGAGGAACTTCGATCGCTCCTCCGCGTCCTCATTCTTTTCCTCCGCGTCCTCCGCGTGACTCTTCCTCCGCCCGGAAGATCACCCCTCGCGGTCCCCGGAGACCTCCACCTCCAGGCCGAAGGTGTCGGCGAACAGGCCGGCCTTGCGGCGCAGGGCCCAGCGCTCCAGCAGCAGGTCGCCGGTGCCGTCCAGCTCCAGCATGAGCTTGCTCTTGCCCGGGGTCGCCTTCACGCCGCGCACCGCCTGCAGGTGCTCGCGGTCCAGCGCGTCGGCAATGCGAAGGATGCTGGCCAGCTTCACCACCCGCTCGCGGTCCTCCGGCTCCAGCCCGGTAAAGGGCTCGTGGTGTGCCGCGGGGACGCCCTTGCGATGGTAGCGCGCCACGTTGGCGATCACCGCGATCTCCCGCGGGGTGAACTCAGGGATCTCGGACTGGGAGATGACGTACAGCGAGTGCTTGTGGTGCTTCTTGTGGCCGATGAAGATGCCCACGTCGTGCAGCACCGCCGCGGCCAGCAGCATCCGCCGGGCGGGCGCATCCAGCCTGTGCACCTTCTGCAGCTGGTCGAAGAGCGAGCCGGCCAGCCGCGCCACGTGCGTGGCGTGCGCCTCGTCGAACAGGTAGCGCTTGCCCAGCGCCACCGCGCCCGCCAGCGCCTGCTTCTCCTTGCGGACCTCGTGCGCCTCGTGCGTCGTCAGGTCGTCCACCAGGTCCACCAGCAGGCCGTCCTTCAATCCCACCGCGGGGACCAGGAGCTCATCGACGCCGGCCAGCGTGGCCACGCGCTCGTAGACCATGGCCGCGGGAAGGATCACGTCCGCGCGGTCCTCGCGCAGCCCCAGCTGGTCCACGCGCTGGCGGAACGAGAGGCGCGACAGCTTTTCGATGGCGCTCCGCAGCTCCGCCACCGGCAGCGCCGCCACGCGGCCGCGCCCCGGGTCCGCCCCCACCAGCCGGGCCAGCGCCTCGATGTTGCCGCCGGTGGCGATGAGCCCGGCGGGGCTCCACTGCTGCGCGATGACGGGGATGCGCAGCGTGGCCGCGTACTCCTCCAGCAGCCGCTGAAAGCGCCCCGGCTCCTCGCCCGAGACGGCCAGCTCCTCCAGCAGCCGCACGGAGCCCATGGTGTGCGACTCGCTCCACAGGGTCGCCGTCTGGTCCACCAGCGACACCTCGACGCTGCCGCCGCCCAGGTCCACCAGCAACCACTTCTTTCGCCCGAACGGCACCTGCGCCTTCACGGCCTCGTAGACCAGGCGCGCCTCTTCGCTCCCGGTGATCACCTCCAGCTCGATCTCCGTCTCGCGGCGCACGCGGGCCACGAAGTCCTCGCCATTGCGGCTCTCGCGCGTGGCGCTGGTCGCCACCGCGCGGTAGTGGGCAATGCCCAGCGCCTCCATCTGCAGGCGGAACCCGGCGATGGCCTGCACCGCCGCCTCCATGGCGCCGCGCGCCAGCTTGCCGGAAAGAAAGACCTCGTGCCCCAGCCGCACCGGCTCGCGCATCTCCGCCAGCACCCGGTACCGCGTGGGCGCGGTGAACTCGGCCGCCAGAAAGCGGATGGCGTTGGACCCCACGTCGATGCCCGCCACCCGCAGCGGAAAGGGCGGGGGCGACTGGTCGGGCGACTTGGCTCGGATACGGGTCAGCAGCTGGATCATCGGCGCGCGTGTGGGGTTCGGGATGGCGCCGCCGGCAGGCGCAAGGCGCGGACCGCGGGAGGGGAGTGCGAAAGTGCGAAAGTGCGAAAGTGCGCTGAGCGCACCATGCGGGATGAAAGCGCAGTTCAACCTCCCCGGCAGTTTCGGGGGAGGTGCGAGCCTACTAAGCGAGCGGAGGGGGCGCGGCGCGGACCCGCCATGACGACGGAAACTCGCATTCCGCAGTTCAACCTCCCCCAGCAGTTTCCGGGGAGGTCCGAGCCTGAGCGAGCGGAGGGGGCGCGGCGCGGACCCGCCATTACGACGGAAATCTCGCAGGACGCAGTTCAACCTGTAGTTCAACCTCCCCCGGCAGTTTCGGGGGAGATGCGAGCCGAAGCGAGCGGAGGGGGCGCGTGAGCGGAGGGGGCGCCGCGCGGAGCCGGCCATACGTGCTAGAAGCCTGTCCGCGCATCGGCGCGATTCCCTTACCAGGGGCTCGGTCGACCCCCGGAAAACGAAAAAACCCGCCTCCTGCCGGGGGCGGGCGACCGTCGTGGGGAGATGCGCGGACGCCTACTTGCGGCTGCGCTTGCGCGAGGGGCCCCAATCGGGCTCAGCCGCGTACTCCTCCTCCAGGCGGCGCAGCAGATAGTGCTCCATGGCGCCCGCGTAAGCGCCGGCCTTGCGGGTGCCGCGGATGGCGTCGAACACCTCGCGAACGGTGGCGCTCGCGTTGTCCAGCCCGCGGGGAAGCAGCAGCTTCAGCTGACCCGCCGTGGGAACCGTTTCCTGCTCCCTCGCCTGCCGCGCGTTGTAGAGCTCCGCCATGGCCCGCAGGCTGCGCTGGTGCGGCCGCTCGGTGGTCCGGTTGACGAACTTTCGCAGCGCCTCGTGCCCCAGGCCTACCCGTGCCGCCACGTCGCGCAAGGACGTGCCGAGTACCAGCTGGGCCATGAAGGCACGCAGCGTCTCGATGGGCACGTGGCGCCACGCATCGTCCGGCGAGGCGGCCCGGCCACTTTGTCTAGGTTCGGCGGGTGGACACTCGGGATTGTACGCGCCCGCCCGCCTGCACGCAAGACGTCACGCCGGCTGACCAAAGACGCCATCCGCGAGACCGACAGAAGGTGCGCCCCGCGGACGCCAAAAAGCCCCGCCGCGGGGGCGGGGCTCCTTGCGAGACCGCCGCGCCATGCACGGGCGCGCCTCCTCCTCGCCGGCGGGACGGGGCGCCCGTGCCCGCGGGCGCGCGCGCGCGTCCGCCGGCCGTGCGGGGGTCAACGATGGCGCGGTCAGTCCTCGTCGTCGTCGTCGCCTTCGGGGTCGAAGCCGGCAGACTCTTCGTCGATCTGGTCGATGAGCTGCGACCCCCACGCGCTTTCCAGCAGCCGCCGCACCTTGGGAAAGCGGTGCATCACCTCGCCCATCTCGGGCGTGACGAAGATCTCCAGCACGTCGGCGCGGCTGTACTCCGAGCTTTCGTCGTCCTCCATGAACGCCTTCAGCTCCTCGATCAGGTCGCGAAGGTCGCTCAGCAGCTCGCTGGGAAAGTGCCCTTCGTCCAGCGCCACGGCCGATTCCACCCAGTCGTGCACCTGCGACACCAGTTCGTCGAACCGCTGCTCCACCCGTGAATTGCTCATGCCGTTCTCATCTCCCTATCGTTCAGTCGCGCGGCCGCGATCCGGCTTGGCGGAGCACAGCGTAAAGCCCCGGCACAGGGCGGTCAAGTCTCCGTCCTCCCCCACAGGTGCTCCGTGCGTCCAGCTCGCCCGCCGCGCCGGCATCCGCGCACCGCTCCGCGACCCGTCGTGGAGGCGCGTCCGATGTACGCGCCGCTCCGTCCGGCTTCAAACCGTCGCTGCTCCGTGCCCGTAAACGGTCACCTCCTGCAGGGGTGTTCGGGACCCCGGAACACGCGCGAGCGTCACCCGACGGAACGAAAATCCACCCTCGCCGCGGGCGGAGAGGGTGGATCGAAGGGGGCTGCGGGCGTACGGCTACTCGCCGGGCTCGAGGTTCGGGCTGGGCGGCGTGCCCTGGTGATCTTCGGAGCGGCGGCCGGTGCCGGGGATGATGCCGCCGGTCGCCTCGCCCGCGTCGTCGCGGTCGTCGGGAGAGGGCGGAGAGGGCACGTCGGCCACAGGGCCCAGCAGCTCGCGAATGGCTTCCTGATCGGTGGACATGGGGCTCGATCCTCCCCGAAAGTTGCGGTGGCGCCGTGCGGGCCGCATCGGTCCGTCCGCCGTAGGGCGGCTGGTGCGGCGGAATCCGGGTGCCATCAAAAGCAAACACCGCGCCCAGGCCCGCGGGACGGGGTTACAGCCTGCCGGTGCTACTCCGATCCGCCCCCGTACGAGCCCTGGCTGCTCACCGACTCGGCCACGCGGTCGTGCAGGGCGCGGCGGAGCGACTGCATGCGGTTGGGGCGCTGTTCGTAGGTGCGGTTGGCCAGCAGCACCACCCAGGTGCCACGGTCCGGGTCGATCCAGATGGACGTGCCCGTGAACCCCGTGTGGCCGAAGGAGCGGTCCGACACCCGCGTTCCCGATGCGCCCGTGCCCGGCGCGCCCGGCGTGTCCCACCCCAGCGCGCGGGTGCCGGTGCCGGGCTGCCGCTGCGTAAAGGCGCGCACGGTGGACGCACGGAGGATGCGCACCCCGTTCAGCTCGCCGCCGTTGGCCATCATCGCGGCAAAGCGGGCCAGGTCGTGCGCCGTGCTGAACAGCCCGGCGTTGCCGCCGATCCCCCCCAGCCGGCGCGAGATGGGATCGTGCACCTTGCCCCGGAAGGCGTCGCCGCGGGTGCGGCTGGTGCCGGCGCAGCGGCGGCACCCCTCGCCCATCACGTAGCTGGTGGAGAGCATCCCCAGCGGCTCGAAGACGCGGCGGTCCAGCAGGCGGTACAGCGGCTCGCCCGCGGCGCGCTCCGCGGCGGCGAACAGCACCACGAAGCCCAGGTCCGAGTACTCCACCCGCATCCCCGGCGAGTGCACCAGGGGCACGCGCAGCAGGCGCAGCAGCGCCTCCTGCGGCGTGGCGCCGCCGCCGTCGTGGCCGGCGGGAAGGCCGGAGGTGTGGGTGAGCAGGTGGCGGATGGTGACGCGCTCCTTGTTGATGCCCGTGAACTCCGGCAGGTACGCCTGCACCGGATCGTCCAGCGACATCTTTCCGTCTTCCACCAGCAGCATGACCGCCGTGGTGGTGCCCACCACCTTGCTCAGGGAGGCGACGTCGTACACGGTGCGGTCGGGGTCCACCAGCGGGCCGCCGGCGCCCACGCGCCCCATCCCCTCCTCCAGCACCACGTGGTTCCACCGCCCCACGGCCAGCGCCGCGCCGGGAAACGAGCCGCGGCTGATCTCGTCGCGCACCGCGTCCTGGGCGCGCAGGAGCCCGGCGGCGCTCAGCCCGGCCGCGGCGGCCGAGGACAGCTCGTGCGAGGGGAGCCGGGGCGGCATTCCCCACGGATCGGTGGTGTCGGTGGGGGCGGCATGGAGAAACGCCGCCAGCCCCAGCAAGGCGGGTACGTGCATTGGACCTGCGTTGTCGTGATTGAAAACACGAAAGCGAGTCTGCGGACGGGTAAAAGCACAGTAATGGAAGATGCGTACCGCTGTCAAGAATCGCGACTTAGCCGCGTCATGTGGACACGCCGCGAAGGCAGTTCGCGCAGGGCCCGGGCGGACTGCAACTGATACATGCACCCCGTCATAGGCGGCGCATCAATGTGCGCGACATTGCGCGAGAACACGAGATAAGTCGATGCGATGAAACAAGATGCGCCGGCGGCGGGTGATTCGCCGCGCGCGCGGCGGTGCTACGCTGCAACCTCTGCCCCGTGCAGTCGATCGGCCCTGTGCGGCGGCGGGTCCGCGCCGGGTCCCATGGGCCTCGCCCCGGGCCCGCGGGCTTCCGGCGGCAGAGCCCGGTGCGACCGGGAGCTCAGCCCGCCGGCACCAGCAGGGCGCCGGCCGCGCGGCGCAGGCGGTGGATTCGGACGCGGCTTTCCGCCCCGGGTGCGGAGGGTTCGGCAACGACGGCGGCCTGCTCCACGCTCCAGCCGGCGTCGCGCGCCAGGCGCAGGAAGTCGCCGGCGTACACGCGGCCGGGGTCCGCGATCAGCACCGTTCCGCCGGGCGCGGTGACGCGGGAAAGGAGCGCCGCCAGCACCGGCCCGTTGCGCTGCTCGTACAGCACGTCGGCGGCGATCACCAGGTCGTGGCCCCACCCGCCGGGCGGGTGCCGCCAGTCCAGCAACTCGGTGCGCAGCGGCGGCACGCTGTTGCGCTCGGCGTTGGCGCGGGCGAACAGGAGCGCATCGGCGTACCAGTCCGTCGCCACCACGTCCGCGCCCATCCCGGCGAGCGCCAGCGACGGCAGGGCCACCCCGCACCCCAGCTCCAGCACGCGGACGCCGCCCCATCCATCCCCCACCTTCCCGCGTTCGCACGCGCGCACGTCGGCGCCGCCGCTCTCCAGCAGGTGCCGCGCGAGCGCCCGCGCGGACGGCCACAGCTCCGCCCAGTAGGGCAGCCGCTCGTCGCCGGCGAACTCCGCCTCGTCGATCAGCTCGTCCGCGGCGCGGGGAAGAAGGAGGTCCACCGCCCACCCCGCGTGCTCGAAGCGCTCCTCGCGCACGTCGAAGCGCGCCCGCAGCGCGGCTTCCAGGCTGGTCATCGCACTCGCACGCTGTTCTTGCCGCAACCCCCGGTGCGGGCCTACGTTGGGCCGTCGCGCGCGACAAGCTTGGTCGCGCGCCCGTCCCGGTCAACCCAAGGGGGGTGTGATGGCCCGGCGCCGTCCCTTTGAACGCCGGCTACGCCGCGCGCTGCTGATGTTCGCCGTGCTCCCCTCGCTGCTGCTGGTGGGGCTGGGCGCGTACGCCGTGTCGCAGGCGGTGCACCTGTCGCACGCGGGGGGCGCGTGGGAGCGCGCGGGCGCCAGCGGCGGCGAGCTCATCCGCCGCGCCGAACGCTCCGGCGACCCCGCGCTGGCCCGGGCCGCCGCGCGCCACCGGGACGAGCTGGAGGCGTCCATCACCAACGCGCGGCGGTGGGAGTACCTGCTGCACCGCTCCATCGCGCTGATCCCGCTGGCGGGGGTGCTGATCGGCGGCGTTCTGGCGGTGCTGGCGCTGCGCGCGTCACGGCGGATGGGGCGGCGGCTCTCACATCCGGTGGAGGAGCTGGCGGGGTGGGCGGGGATGGTGGGGCGCCGGCAGCCGCTCCCCGCGGACGACGGCATGGCCGCCGCGGACGAGTTCGCGGTCCTGCGCCAGGCGTTCAAGCGCATGGAGGCGGAGCTGGCCCACGCGCACCGGGCGGAGCTGGAGGCCGAGCGGGCGCGCACGTGGGTGGGTATGGCGCGGCGCGTGGCGCACGAGCTCAAGAACCCGCTCACTCCCATGCGCTTTGCGCTGCGCACGCTGCACCGCGCCGCCCCCGACCGCGAGGACGCGCGCGAGGCGCTCGAGGTGCTGCAGGCGGAATCGGCGCGGCTGGAGGAGCTGGCCCGCACCTTCGCGCAGCTGGGGCGCATGCCCGACGGGCCCCGCAGCGAGGTGGACGTGCGGGAGATGCTGGACTACCTGCTGCGCACCCACCTTCCCCCGCACGTCCCCTCCGACCTCCGCGCGCCGGAGCCGCTGCCGCCGGTGATGGGCCACCACGACGCGCTCTCGCGCGCGTTCGCCAACCTGCTGCTGAACGCGGGCGAGGTGGTGTCGCAGGCGGGGGGCGGGGGCGTGGCGGTGGAGGTGCACCACGCGGACGGCCAGGTGCAGGTGCGGGTGCTGGACGACGGCCCGGGGATCGCGCCGGAGAACGTGGATCGCGTGTGGGAGCCGGACTTCACCACGAAGGCGCGCGGCACGGGGCTGGGGCTGGCGCTGGTGCGGCAGACGGTGCAGGCGCACGGGGGCCACGTGTGGGCCCGCAACCGCCCGGAAGGCGGCGCGGAGTTCGGCGTCGCGCTCCCCGCCGGCGCCGCACTCCCGGAGCCGGCCCTCTCCGGCGCCACCTCGGAAGGCTCCGCCGCCTGAGGTGGAAGGGAATCCGGAACAGCGTCTACGCCGAGGCGCGGACAGCGTTCTAGCAGGTATGGCCGGATCCGCGCCGCGCCCCCTCCGCTCGGGCCTCCCCCGAAACTGCCGGGGGAGGTTCAACTGCATGGTGCGGTCGTGACGGCCGGATTCGCGCCGCGCCCCCTCCGCTCGCTCGCTCGCACCCCCAAAAACGCCTCGGGAGGTGCCGGTGGAAGTGCTCCGCGACTTCGCGCGCACCCGCGGGGCCGCGCGGCGGTAGCCGGGCCACGAACCGGCGGGAGCCCGTCCGCTTCGCCATCCCCTGGACCATGGAGCGCCACACCATGCCGCTGACCCGCCTTCGCCGGCTCACCGCCGCCGGTCTTGCATGCGCCGCGCTGCTGGCCGCTCCGACCGCGCTCGCCGCCCAGACGACGGTGCGGCCGGGCGCGTACGTGCGCATTCTGGCGCCGTCCCTCGCGGACTCGCTGCTCGCCGGCATGGTGCTGGTGATCGACTCGGCGTCGCTGCTGCTCTCGCCGTCCACTTCGGGGGGATCGCGGACGGTGGCGCTGCGAGACATCGAGCGGCTGGAGGTGCGGGGGCCCGGGGCGCCGCGCACCTTGACTGGCGCGCTCTGGGGGCTGGCTGCTGGCGCCGTGGCAGGCTACGCGATCTGCCACGTGGCATCCGCGTCGCCGCACAGAAACTGCCCCTGGCTCAAAGGCACCTTTACGGGTGGCGTGGTGGGGCTGGTGCTGGGCGCCGAGGTGGGCATGCGCGTCCCTGGACCGTACCGCTGGCACGCTGCCGTCGCGCCGCGACCGTAGCCGGTATACGGAACGCGGCGGCCGAGCCGGCGCAATACGGTGTGGGCGCGCGGACGATCACGCCGAGGCGGCCGCCGCCGTCAAGCCGGTGAGGCCGGGTACGGTCGTCGGCTGCTGGGGTTCAACGGCCAGGGGGCTTGAACTGCGGCGGGGCTCTCGCCGAGCTTGCGGTGCAGTCCGCGGAGGCCGGACTTTGGGGCTCCCGTCGGCGATTTCAATCGCTCCGGCGCGGGCTCGAATCCGCGCCGCGCGGCCGAAATTGTGCGTGGCCGCGCGAGGGGCCATCCTTACCGGCGAGTCCGGCGACACCGGGCCGTCCCCTGCAACCGCTGCGCATCCGTGTCCGATCCCACGCCGCCCGAGGCCCAGTCCGCCGCCTCCGCCGCCCGCCGCGCGACGGACGATCCGTACGTCTTTCTGATCCCGGCGGAGGCGCTGCCGGCGGGGTTCCGGGAGAAGGTGGCGGCGGGCGCGTTCACCCCCGCGCCCACGCGGCCGGCGGCGACCGTGCTGCTGGTGCGCGACGGGGCGGCGGCGCCGGAGGTGCTGCTGCTGCGGCGCCACGGGCGCAGCGGCTTTGCCGCGGACGCCTGGGTGTTCCCCGGCGGCGTGGTGGACGCGGCGGACCGCGACCTTTCCATCGTGGACCGCCTGGACGGCCCCACCCCCAGCGAGTGGGCCGCGCGGCTGGGGGTGGACGATCCCGCGGAGGCGGTGGGATACGTGGTCGCCGCGATCCGCGAGGCGTTCGAAGAGACGGGGATCCTGCTGGCGCGCGACGCGGCCGGCGCGCCCCCGGCGGCGGACGAGGCACTGGAGGTGGCGCGGCGGGCGCTGCTGTCGGACGTGATCGGCATCCGCGAGATCGTGCTGAACCAGGACCTGCGCCTGGCCGGCGACGGGGTGGCGTACCTGGCGCACTGGGTCACGCCGCAGCCGGAGCCGCGCCGCTACGACACGCGCTTCTTCCTTGCGCGCGCGGAGCCGGACGCCGTCTGCGTGACGCACGAGGCGGAGATGACGGACAGCGTGTGGATTACCGCCGCCGACGCGGTGCGGCACTTCGAAGAGGGCGGGCTGCGCCTGCTGCCGCCCACCATCCACACGCTGCGCCGGCTGGTGGACCTCCCCTCGGCCGACGCCGTCTTCGCGCGCGTGGCCGACGCCCCCGTGCCCATGATCCTCCCTTCGATGCAGCCGCACCCCGACGGCGTGGCCATCGTGCTGCCCGACGAGGCGCGGGAGTAGGGCCAGGGCCCAGGCGACGCACCGGTCCCTGCTGGTGCTCGCCCCTCCACACCCCCCGACGGTCCTGTCATCCTGACCTGTCCGGCGCCGCGCGCAGGATTCCATCAAAGCGCTCAACCTCCCGCAGGATTTTAGTATCTGACGAATGAAATCTCGCGCATCTTGCGGAAGAGATTTGCTCGAGGTAGCCGCTGGAGCCGTTGCAAACGCTGGAGTTTGCCTGTCG